>CAMNJG010000236.1 GCA_946541285.1 uncultured Clostridia bacterium | reverse complement strand
GAAAAAGCGTTCGTAGAAGGGAGATGTGAATTCCATGAAAAAAGTGTTTTCGATGATGCTGACCGTTTTTCTGTGTCTGGGGATGGTTTCCATGGCCTGGGCCGCGGACGGCCAGAAGGATGAAAACTACTATTATTTTACAGACCGGAGCGGCAATGAAATGATGGCGCCGAAAAACGCGTTCGCTGTCAGGGTTGTCAGTTTTACACCGGGAGATCCGTGGACGGGAGAAACCGATAACCAGGATCCGGAGGTGACGCTGGGATTGCCGGATTTCTCCTCTTCAGGAAGAAATAATAAAAATCTGTGTCTGGGAGCGGGCGGCGTCCTGGTACTGGGATTCGATACCGCGATTTACGATGGAGAAAGTGACGATATCTATGTCTTTGAGGTCGGCGGGGATGTGGAAGCCACTTCCGTCGCGGTCAGCAATGATCTCTCCACATGGTATGAAGTGGGCGATGTCGGAGGCGCGACCGCGGGAGTGGATCTCAGCGGCAAAATCCCGGAAGGCAGTACGTTCCGCTATGTGCGGCTGACAGACCTGAAAACCAGTATTTACAGCTCCTGGCCGGGCGCGGATATCGACGCGGTGTCCGGTCTGAATACAACGGCAGCATACAGTGACTGGGCCGGGAATGAAGTAAAAGAAGCAGAGGAGGAAGATCTCATTCCGGATTCTCTGATTAATAAAGATCTGACCCTGCCGATTACCCGCGCGGAGTTTGCCGGTGTCTCGGTCAAAGTTTACGAAAATCTGAGTAATACCAAAGCTCTCCCGGCTGTGATCAACCCATTTACAGACACGGCTGATCTGGATGTCCTGAAAGCGTATAACGTCGGCGTGACAAACGGGATCGGCGATGAACTGTTCGCGCCGGACAGCCTTCTCAACCGCGAACAGTGTGCCACCATGCTGACCAGGGTATTCAAACGTGCCACCATGCCGGGATGGACTCTGGAAACGGACAGCCACTTCAGCCTGTCCTATGATCAGCCGGCGCCGTTTGCCGATGACCGTGAGATTTCCGGCTGGGCCAGGGACAGCGTGTATTTCATGGCCGCGAACCAGATCATTAATGGTATTGGGAACAATACCTTCGCGCCGAAAAATATGACACCGGAACAGGAAGCACTGGGTTATGCCAATGCCACCAGGGAGCAGGCTCTCGCGATTGCGGTGCGCATGGTAAGGAATCTGAAATGAAAAAAAAGTTATGCTTTGCCGGAATCGTCATGTCTGTTTTCATAGTGCTGGTCATGATGCCGGTGACATCCTCCGGGGCAGAACTACCGTTCGTGGATGTGCCCGGTGACGCCTGGTATTTTCATGATGTGCAGGAAGCGTATGAGACGGGGCTGGTCGACGGCTTTGAGGATCAGACCTTCCGGCCGGAAAGGGAGATTACCTGCGCGCAGGTGGTAAAACTGGCGGCCTGTATGAACCAGAAATATATGGATGGAACCGTCACTCTGGACAATGGGAGTCCCCACTGGTACGACAGCTATGTCGCCTACGCCCGGGACCGCGACATCATCCACATGGAATACAACTGGGACGCGCCGGCCACCCGGGCAGTCTGCGCGGAAATCTTCGCTTCTGCTTTACCGGAGGAGGCTTTTTCACTGAAAAACTATGTCGAGGATGACGCGATTCCCGATGTACCAGTCGGCAGTGATCAGGCTGCGGCGATTTACAGCCTGTACCGGGCAGGGATCCTGACAGGAAATGATCCGGAGGGAACCTTTGCGCCGGACCGGCCGGTCCGGCGGTCGGAAGTGTCCGCCATACTTACGAGAATGATGGATGACAGTGCCCGGAAGGAAGTGACTCTGACGTTCAGCCGGGAACCGCAGTACCCGGAGATCAATACGGCAGACATCCGTAACGGGGTGCGGATTCCGGTCCTGATGTATCACGAGGTCTCCGATGAGATATGGGGACTGGACTACCTGTTTGTGTCCCCCGCGCGTATGAGGCAGCAGCTGCAGTGGCTGCAGGACAACGGTTATCAGACAATCTTCTTTTCGGATCTGACCCATCTGTCGGATTTCCGGAAGCCAGTGATGCTGACGTTTGATGACGGGTATGAAGGAAATTATACCAATCTCTTTCCGCTGCTGAAGGAATTCAATATGAAAGCGACCATTTTTGTCGTCTCCGATGAAATCGGTACCGAATACCGGCTGACGCCGTATCAGATCCGGGAAATGTCGGATTCCGGCCTGGTGTCCGTCCAGAGTCATACGAAAAGTCATGCCAGGATGAACACTCTCAGTGAAGAACAGCTGACAGAAGAATGCCGGGATTCCCAGGCGGTCATTGGCAGCATTACCGGACTGTCACCGTATGTTCTTTCCTATCCGGAAGGGAGATACAGTACCCTGTCGGTTTCCGTCGTCTCCCGGTTTTATGTGTTCGGAGTCCTGGACCGGA
Source organism: uncultured Clostridia bacterium (assembly GCA_946541285.1). Classification (GTDB taxonomy): domain Bacteria; phylum Bacillota; class Clostridia; order Peptostreptococcales; family Anaerovoracaceae; genus RUG708. The sequence continues at coordinate 63 of CAMNJG010000236.1, read as the reverse complement.
ATGGTTCCTGGAAGAGTAACCGGCACACGCTGTACCGGATCACCCGCACCGTGATCCCGAGGA
>CAMNJG010000235.1 GCA_946541285.1 uncultured Clostridia bacterium | reverse complement strand
TTATGACTAATTCGTTGATACAATAATCTCGTTGCGGTAAAACTTTAATGCGTGTATGCGTAAAAGCGACGGAGAGCCGGTCCTGTTTGTCACCGGAATCCGGATCCTTTTCCGGAGCTGAACAGGGATAGCACTTCCGCTCTGCCGCAGAAGAATGTTTTTATGAAAGTCAGGAGTACGAAAGATGCCACAGAGAATTACCGGACATACCGAGCTGATCGGACTGATCGCGAATCCGATCCGGCACAGCAAATCACCCATGATGCACAATACCGCGTTTGAAGCCCTGGGACTGGATTACGCGTATCTGGTCTTTGAAGTGGATCAGTCCGGTCTGGAAGAGGCAGTGACAGGCCTGCGCGCGCTGGGGGCCAGGGGCTTTAATGTATCCCTTCCGAACAAGGGACCCGTCATGCAGTATCTGGACGAAATCCTTCCGGCCGGAGAACTCTGCCAGGCAGTCAATACGGTTGTCAATGACCATGGCAGGCTGATCGGGACCAGTACCGACGGGCAGGGATATATGGAATCCCTGAAAGACGCGGGAATCGACATTATCGGAAAAAAGATCACTGTGCTCGGAGCAGGAGGAGCCGCGACGGCGATTGCCATGCAGGCAGGCCTGGACGGTGTTTCGGAAATCTCGATCTTCAACCGTCAGGATGAGTTCTGGGAACGGGCGCTGGAGAACGCGGAAAAACTGAATGAAAAAACAGGCTGCCGGGCAGCGGCGTATCAACTGGAAGATACGGAAGCACTGCGGCGGGAAATCGCGGACTCGGTTCTTCTGGCGAATGGCACAAGCTGCGGCTTCGCGGAGCAGGTGGGATTGTCCCCGGTACCGGATGAAAGTTTTCTCCGTCCGGATCTGATCGTGACAGACGCGATCTACGTCCCGGAACAAACCGCGCTGCTGGAAATGGCGGAACGTGTCGGCTGCCGGACGCTCAATGGTGTCGGAATGATGCTGTACCAGGGCGCGGCGGCTTTTAAAATCTGGACCGGCAGGGAGATGCCCGTCGATCTGGTAAAGGAAGTACTCTGAGTTTTTTTGATTCGTTGTAGAGAAAAGGAAGGAACCGTATCCCGGAAACCGCGGTTCCTGAAGACCGGAGGTCGGAACGTGAAAGTAATCAGATGGCTCGACAATAATCTGGAAGAAGTCCTGATGGTACTTCTTCTGTTCGGGATCGCTCTGGTGATGATCCTGCAGGTAGTGACAAGGTACGTATTCAATTATTCCATGTCCTGGTCGGACGAACTGGTCCGTTATTTTCTGGTATGGTCCTGTTTTCTGTCTGTCAGCTTCTGTGTAAAGAAGCGGATTTCCATCAAAATCGATTCTCTGCTGCATGCGCTGCCGGAGAAGGCGAAGCCGTGGCTGAGGGCAGTCAGGCACCTGATCATCCTGGTTTTCTGTATCCTGATGATCCCGTTCGCGGTGACTTTTATCCGTCAGGCAGTGGCGAGCGGCGCGACCAGTGCGGCGATGCAGATTCCGATGTACTATATTCAGTCGGCGCCGCTGGTGGGATTTCTGCTGCTGGCAGTCCGCTGCTTCCAGGCGCTCATCCGTGAGGTCAGATCCGGCATCCGGGGGCCGGCCCTCGCTGCGGACGGTCATGTGATCGAAACGGAAGACGATGGATTTGTACAGGATATCCTTGACGTCAATGTCGAGGAAGACGAGGTGATCGCTGTTGTCAATGAGGTCCGGGAAGAACTCGGAGAGGAGCCGCTGACAGAGATCCGTGAGGAATACCAGGAAGGAGGCGATGAAAAATGACCGCTCTGATCATGATCATTTTTGTCATTCTGCTGCTCATCGCTGTACCGATCGGTCTGGCAGTCAGCATTACGTCGATCCTGCCTTCGATGCTGTCGGATTCCTTTACGGTTTCCGGCGTCTATATCCTCCGTTCCATGCTGGGCGGCATCAATCAGACGACACTGCTGGCGATTCCGCTGTTTGTCCTTTCAGGGATCATTATGGCCCGTGGGGGGATTTCCAAAAAGCTGTTTGATGTCTTTTCCTATTTTATAGGAAAGAAAACCGCGGGGATTCCATGCGCGGTCGTGATCACCTGTCTGTTTTTCGGAGCGATTTCCGGTTCGGCACCGGCTACTGTTGCCGCAGTCGGTTCCATGACCATCCCGCTGATGCTGGAGATGGGATATGACAAAAAATTCGCGGTCGCGCTTCTGGCCGTGGCAGGTGGACTCGGGGTTATCATCCCTCCGTCGATCCCGTTTATTCTGTATGCCCAGGCGGCGTCGGTCTCAGTATCCGATATGTTTATCGCCGGAGTGATTCCGGGATTTATGATCGCGGCGGTCCTGATGGGTTACTCGATTTATTACTGCAAAAAGAACGGCGAGGATAAGGAAGCGATCGCGAAGGTGGTTGACGGGCTGCATGAGAAATCCTTCGGAAAAGTCTTCCTGGAATCGATTTTCGCGCTGCTGTCGCCGGTGATCATCCTGGGATGTATCTATACCGGAG
>CAMNJG010000234.1 GCA_946541285.1 uncultured Clostridia bacterium | reverse complement strand
TTTTCGCCGGTATTTACGGAGCGGGAGCCTATCTGATCCTCCGGAAGAACCATTTTTAAAGGAAGCGATACAGTATGCAGAAAATTCTCAGTTTTTTACGCCGGTGCGTGGAGGATTATGATATGATCCGCTCCGGGGACCGGATCGCCGTCGGAGTGTCCGGAGGGAAAGACTCTGTGACCCTTCTGGCGGCTCTGACACGCCTGTCGGGGTTTTATCCGGAGCCGTTTACGGTAGAGGCCTTTACCGTAGATCTGGGATTGCCGGGGATGGACTTTACGCCGCTGGCGGATTTCTGCAGGGATCTGGGAGTCCCTTTTCACCTGATTCCCACAAAGATCGGCAGTCTTCTCTTTGAGGAACGGCAGGAGAAAAATCCCTGCGCCCTGTGCGCCAGGATGCGCCGCGGGCGTCTTCACAAAGCGATGGCAGAGGAGGGGATCACGAAAGTCGCCCTGGGACACCATTCTGACGATGCCGTGGAGACCTTCTTCCTGTCCCTGCTTTATGAAAGCCGCCTGTCCTGTTTCCAGCCTGTGACCAGTCTGGACCGGATGGGGATGACCCAGATCAGGCCTCTGCTGTATGTCAGCGAAGAGATGATCCGGGACACGGCGGCGCGGCTTTCTCTGCCCGTGATCCGCAATACCTGTCCGGCGGACGGGTTTACCCGGCGTCAGGAAATCAAAGAACTGATCGTCCGGCTGTCCCGGACTTTCCCGGGCGTCAAAAATTCCGTGTTCCGGGCCATGCAGCGGCTGCCCCTGGAAGGGTGGAAGGATGTCCGCAGCAGGAAATCTGATCAGATGGAATCTGCTGAAAAGTATCTGGCGCAGAGGTTTGAAGAACTGAAGCAGGGAGAGCTTTATGAAAAGATGTGATTTACATATGCATACGCATGGGGTCCGGAAGAGGAACGCTCTGTGTACCGATGGAGTATCTGGAATCATTACAGAAGCGGAGAAAATCCGGTGAGTGAAATCTGCCAGCCGCCATTTCATATGACGGAGGAAATGGATTTTTCTACATTCACATGAAGTATAATCAGGGAGGTCATGAATGAATAAGGAAATATCGGAACTGTTCATGTATGGAAGCCTGGATGAAAACAGCATCCTGAGCAGACTGGGAGAGATCTTTGAAGTCATTGAATCGGGTGATTATAACAAATCGAACGTTGTAAAGGAAATCAAAAAACAGCTGAAGAGGCTTCTTGTCCTCGCGACGGATTATGGATTTGATAAAAACCTGTGGCATAACTATATTGCCTTTTTTCTGATGATGAGTGAAAATCCGTTTTCGCTTGTATGTGAAAAGAGCAGGATTCGTGAAGGGACGGTAACCACGATTGTCAAAGATGATTTTGCCAGAATCAGGAATCTGTTTTTTTATGATTTTTCGGATGTCGAGGAGCAGCTGGGAGTCAACTGCTTTTCTATCCTGAATGATTATCAGTCAGTAAAGAAAAACAGGAAAATCTACAACTGGAATGTCAGCGAAAAAGTGCAGGCCCTGTCTGAGCAGCTGGAAGAGGCCGCAGATGAAGAGGCGTTCTATCAGGCCGTCACGGATTTTTATCATGATTACGGAGTGGGACTGTTTGGACTGAACAAGGCTTTCCGGATCAGGGAAAACGTATCCGGGGGCATCGATTTTGTAGCGATCAATAATATGGATGTCGTGATGCTGGATGATCTGGTGGGTTATGAAATTCAGAAGAAGAAACTCATAGACAATACAGAGGCCTTTGTCAGTGGAAGCAAGGCAAATAACGTGTTGCTCTATGGCGACAGCGGAACCGGGAAATCCACCAGCATCAAAGCCATCATCAATCAGTACTATGACCGGGGACTCCGGATGATCGAGATTTATAAGCATCAGTTCAGGCATCTTTCCACGATCATTTCGACCATCAAAAACAGAAACTACAAATTTATTATCTACATGGATGACCTGTCTTTTGAAGACAATGAAATCGAATATAAATATCTGAAAGCCGTCATTGAGGGAGGCGTGGAAACCAGACCGGACAATATCCTCATCTATGCGACGTCCAACAGGAGACACCTCATAAAAGAGACCTGGAACGATAAGAATGATCATACGAATCAGGAGGACATCCATCATTCCGATACGGTGGAAGAGAAGCTGTCACTGGTCAGCCGGTTTGGGATTACCATCGGATATTATAAACCGATGCCTAAGGAATATCAGCAAATCGTTGTGACCCTGGCAGAAAGGGCAGGCCTGCAAATGAATGAGGAAACTCTGAGGCTGGAAGCCATGAGATGGGAAATGTCGCATGGAGGTATTTCGGGAAGAACCGCGCAGCAGTTTATCAATTATCTGATCTATCAGCAGGAGAAAGAAACCCTGGCATGACGACCGGGAAATTTTAAAGGGTATTTTACAAATCAATCCAGAAAAATTTTTCAGCCGGAAATATCAAAACATCTGGAGAGGGGCAATGAGTCATAACCCGATATACATTGAAAACGACAGGCTGCTGA
>CAMNJG010000233.1 GCA_946541285.1 uncultured Clostridia bacterium | reverse complement strand
CGTTCATCGGGACAGGTCATCATCGCTTCGCTTCGGGGAATTGATTGCATCTGACCTGCCAGTGATTTCATTCTGAAATCAGGTTAGGTCATGATCGCTGCGCTCAGGATGACAAATAAGCAGCGGAATAAATCAGCGTTTCCTTAGTAATGCAAAATCGTGAATTGTTACAAAATATAGCTCCGACAAACATTCGTAACCAAACCGAAATACTTATGTCCGTATTTTTATGGTACACTGAATTCCGGAAATATTGGAGGGGCTATGGAAAATTTTGCGGATGAATACATGCGGTATTTAAAGGATGAGCGCCGCATGTCCAGTAATACAGTAGAAGCTTATCGCCACGATGTCCGGGAATTTACGGAGTATCTGGAACAGGAACAGATCCCTGATGTCCGGGATATCCAGCAGCAGACGATTCTGTCTTTTGTGGAAAAACTTGGCGCGGAGGGCAGATCACAGTCTACCATGGGTCGTAAGATATCATCGGTGCGGTCTTATATTACCTGGCTTTACGAAAAAGGGCGGATCAGCAGTAATCCTTCGGTCGGTGTAAAACCGCGCTATGGGGCGCGAAAAGATGTGGATTACCTGACACTCGAAGAAGTTGACCGCCTGCTGGCGGTTCCGGAAGATACCCGGAAGGGCATCCGGGACCGGGCGATTCTGGAACTGTTATATGGAACCGGAATCCGTGTGACGGAACTGATCAGTATGCTGACCAGTGAGATGAATCTGACGATCGGTTATGTCACCTGCCGCGGAGATTACGGAAAAGCGCGTATTATCCCGCTGGGAGGGCCGTGCAGGGCTGCTCTGAAGCGATATATGGAAGAATCCAGACCGTATTTTCTGGAGACGTCCCGCAGGATCACTCCGTCCGGGACAGATACGGAGTACCTTTTCCTGAATGTACACGGAGAAAAACTGACCCGTCAGGGATTATGGAAAATTGTCAGCAATTATTCTCAGATGGCAGGCCTGGAGCACAAGCTGACACCGCAGGTGCTTCGGAACTCTTTCGCGGTACATATGCTGCAGAACGGGGCAGATGTCCGTACCATGCAGGAGCTGATGGGATTTGAGGATCCCGCGACGCTGCAGGTGTATCTGAACGTTACGAAGAACAGAATCAAAGAAGTTTTTGATAAAACCCATCCGAGAGCGTAAAAAATACTTGCGCAAACAGATTTGTTAATGATATACTCTTAATGTTATGGGTGGTCCGCTGTCATGGCGCGCAAGGGGCGCGCGCAGGAGACGATGTCCCTGTACATGTTAAGAACGCCTGAATGAAGAAATGAGGGTACAGACTATGAATCTTATCGAAGCAATTGAACAGGAATATAAAAGAGACGATTTTCCTGAATTCCATGTCGGAGACACACTGAAAGTTTACATTAAGATCAAGGAAGGCAACAGAGAAAGACTCCAGATGTTTGAAGGATTTGTTCTCAAGATGCAGAACGGCGGCCTTTCCAGAACTTTCACAGTCAGAAGAATTGCTTCCGGTGTCGGAGTAGAGAAAACATTCCCGATTCATTCGCCGATGATCGATCATATCGAAGTGGTCAGACGTGGTGATGTCAGAAGAGCCAAGCTGAACTACATGAGGCAGAGAACAGGTAAAGCTGCCAAGATCAGATCAAAGGAACAGAAATAGTTCACGCAGGTGGCCCGGTTGGAAACAGCCGGGTCATTTTGCTACAGAAATAAGGAACGGTCTGAAAATAACCTGTGCAGGTTATGAAAGTACAGTTCCTGAAAACGGGAGGAAATCGATGGATTCCATAATGGATTATATTATGCAGCGGCTGATCCTGCTGCCGGGTGTCATACTGGGACTGTCTTTTCATGAATTCGGTCATGCGTTTGTATCGGAACGGCTGGGGGATCCGACACCGCGTATTCAGGGAAGAGTGACACTGAATCCGGTTGCGCATATTGATGTGATTGGTTTTGTGGCGTTGCTGGCGCTGGGATTCGGATGGGGGAAACCGGTACAGATCAATCCACTGTATTACAGGCACAGAAGGCGTGATGAGATCCTTGTATCCATTGCCGGTGTCTGCATGAATTTACTGCTGGCCTTTGCCGGCGCGGCACTGATGAAAATCTTTTATGTCAAAGCGGCAGGCGTATTTGCTTCCAGTACACTTCAGGTGCTCTGGCAGATCCTGACCGGCATTGTGCAGGTCAATCTGGTTCTGTTGTTTTTCAATCTGATCCCGTTACCGCCACTGGACGGATTCGGGGTGATTACGCAGATTTTCCGCCTGGATACGTACTCCTGGTATCCCCGTTTTTATCAGCTGGGACCGATGCTGCTGCTGCTCCTGATTCTGTTTAACGGTACGCAGTATATTATTTCACCGGGAATCAACTGGCTGTACAGTGTGATTATGAGCCTGTTTTTCAGTAATTTTGGTGTTTAGGGAGAAATGGTCAGATGAGCTTATCTATCAATCTGAAGGGGTGTGGCCTCGAAGATGAGATCCTGGAGGAAGTCCGTCCGGAAGCGGAGGAAAAACTGGAGTCCCTCTGGCA
>CAMNJG010000232.1 GCA_946541285.1 uncultured Clostridia bacterium | reverse complement strand
GGTGGGCCGGCGGATGTGATGGCAGAACCTTCCTGTACCGAAGAACTGGCAACCATGATCAGCCTGCTCGGAGACAGGGATGTACCCTATTTTATACTGGGCAACGGATCCAATGTACTGGTAAAGGATAAAGGATACCGTGGCGTGGTGATTAATATCGCGAAGCAGATGTCCGGGATCAGCATTACAGGAACGACACTGACCGCGCAGGCCGGCGCGATGCTGTCCACCGCATCAAGGGAGGCCTGTGAGCATTCCCTGTCCGGCCTGGAGTTCGCGTCCGGAATTCCGGGAAGTGTGGGCGGCGCCGTCTTTATGAACGCGGGGGCTTATGGAGGAGAGATGAAGCAGATCCTTACCAGCGTGACCGCCGTCTCAGAAGATGGTGTCGTGGCACGATACAGCGCGGCGGAACTGGACCTGGGATATCGCCACAGTATTTTCGAGATGAACGGCGCGGTCATTACGGAGGTGACCATGGATCTCCGGTATGGGGATCAGGAAAAGATCATGGACCGGATGAAAGATCTTGCGGAACGGCGGAGAAGTAAACAGCCGCTCAATCTGCCGAGCGCGGGCAGTACTTTTAAACGACCTCCGGGGCATTTCGCCGGTCAGCTGATTGATGAAGCCCATATGAGAGGCGCGTCGGTGGGGGGCGCGCAGGTCAGTCCGAAGCACGCCGGATTTATTGTCAATAACGGAGGGGCGACTTCGCAGGATATTCTGGAACTGATTACCCTGGTCCAGATGAGGGTCCGGGAAGTGTCCGGGATCACTCTGGAGACAGAAGTTCGTGTCATCGGTGAATAGGGGGAAAAATCATGGAAGTATTGATTGTCACAGGGCTGTCCGGAGCCGGTAAGAGTAACGCGATGAACTGTCTGGAGGATATCGGCTATTACTGCATCGATAATATGCCGCCGGTTCTCCTCAAGGCGTTTCAGCAGCTGGAGGAGCAGAAAAAAATCATGCTCCAGAAGGCGGCGTTTATCATGGATATCCGCGGCGGCCAGTTTTTTAATGATCTGGAAAACGTCCTGCAGGATCTGAAAAAAGAAGGAAAATTCTACAGGGTTCTGTTCCTGGAAGCCAGTGATGAAGTACTGGTCAGGAGATACCAGGAAACCAGGAGGATTCATCCGCTGAGTGCAGGCTGTACGGATATCGAAGCCATCCAGAAAGAAAGAGCACTGCTGAGGAATATCCGCCAGAGTGCGGATTATGTCATTGATACAACCAGTCTCAAACCGGCGCAGCTGCAGAATAAAATCCAGAGGATGCTGCTGGAGGAGGAACCGGAGCGTTCTTTTAAAATCACGGTCATGTCCTTTGGTTACAAGCATGGGATGGCCATGGACGCGGATGTCGTCTTTGATGTGCGTTTTATACCGAATCCGTATTATCTGGAAGAAATGCGTGAGATGACCGGCAATGACGAAAAAGTGAGAGAATATGTCATGAGTTTCGAAGAAACGCAGCAATTTGTCAGTCGGATCAGTGAAATGATCGAATATCTGATTCCTTACTACATGAAACAGGGGAAGCGGAATCTGGTAGCCGCGTTCGGGTGCACGGGCGGACAGCATCGGTCCGTTTCCATGGCGAACGAATTCTATGATATTTTTAAGGCACATGGCAGAAAGGTAGACTGTTTCCACAGAGATGTGAGAAAACGTTAAGCGGAGGATGACTTTTATGTACACTTCAATAGTAAGGCACGGCATTACTCCGGCAGGAGGACCGAGAATTGCAGTTATTGGAGGTGGAACTGGTCTTTCGGTGATACTCAGGGGTCTGAAAAAACAGACGCCCAATATTTCCGCGATTGTGACAGTTACGGATGATGGCGGCGGTTCCGGCGTGATCCGGGATGAGCTGGGGATTCTTCCACCCGGAGATATCCGCAGCTGTATCCTGGCGCTGGCGGATGACGAAGACATCATGGAACAGCTGCTGCAGTACCGGTTTAAGGAAGGTTGTCTGAAAGGCCAGAATATGGGAAACCTTTTTCTGGCCGGCCTGACGGACATTTTCGGGGATTTTGAAGTGGCGGTCAATAAGCTGCAGGATATCCTCCGGATCAAGGGTCAGGTGATTCCGGTAACGTCAGAAGATACCGCGCTCTGTGCTGTGCTGAAGGACGGCACGGAAATTCACGGAGAATCGCAGATCCCCCGTGAAGTCAGAAAACACGAAAGCCCGATTGACCATGTTTTTCTGGATCCGGCGGAGCCGGACGCGCTTCCTTCCGCAGTCAGGGCAATCCAGTCCGCGGATATGATTGTGCTGGGACCGGGAAGTCTTTACAGCAGTATCATACCGAACCTTCTGGTAAAAGGGATCAAGGACGCGGTACAGGACGCGGTGGGGATCAAGCTGCTGATGTGTAATGTCATGACACAGGCGGGAGAGACGGATCATTTTACTGTGGCGCAGTATGCCCGGACTGTCGAGGAATATCTGGGAGCCGGTGTTGTCGAATATATGCTGATCAATGACCGTGTCTGTACAGACGAGGAGCTGGCACCGTACCTGCAGCAGGGGATGAAACAGATGATCGC
>CAMNJG010000231.1 GCA_946541285.1 uncultured Clostridia bacterium | reverse complement strand
GTAACCGGGAAACATACGGCAGGAAGCGTTGGAAATATTTTTATTGCGTAACATTCACCGGAGAGGTATAATAATTTGTTTTTATGTGTATATTATTGTAGAAAACAGATCATCATATCAGAGGGGACGGATCAGATTGGTTAACGAAAAACTGAGAAACGTAGCGATTATTGCCCACGTCGATCACGGAAAAACAACACTTGTTGACGAAATGCTCAAACAGAGCGGCGTCTACAGAGAAAACCAGCAGGTTGTCGAAAGAGTCATGGATTCCAACGATCTCGAACGGGAGCGCGGCATCACAATACTTGCGAAAAACACAGCCGTTACTTATGGAGATGTGAAAATTAATATCGTGGATACACCGGGACACGCAGATTTCGGCGGAGAAGTCGAACGCATCCTCAAAATGGTCAACGGAGTCATCCTTCTTGTCGACGCCGCGGAAGGACCGATGCCGCAGACCAGGTTCGTACTTTCCAAAGCACTGGAACTCGGGCACCGGATCATCATCGTCATCAACAAAATCGACCGCCCGGACCGCCGCATTGACGCCGTGGTGGATGAAGTCCTGGAGCTTCTGATGGATCTCAACGCGACAGATGAGCAGCTGGATTCCCCGATCCTCTACTGCTCCGCCAGGACCGGAACCGCGTCGGAAGATCCGGAAGAAACCGGTACTGACCTGAAGCCTTTATTTGAATCCATCCTGACGCATATCCCCGCTCCGGAAGCGGATTACGATCAGCCTTTCCAGATGCTGGTTTCCGCCCTTGACTACAATGAGTTTGTCGGCAGGATCGCCATCGGCAGAATTGAGCGCGGGACGCTGAAACAGAATCAGGAGATCGCCGTATGCAATTATCACCGGCAGGAAGAAGGGATCCTTCTCAAAGCCAAAGCCACCAGCATCTATGAATTTGACGGACTGAACCGGGTGGCCATCAACGAAGCATATGCAGGCAACATCATCGCGCTCTCAGGGATCAGCGGCATCACCATCGGTGATACCATCTGTGTTCCGGATACCGTGGAACCACTGGATTTCGTAAAAATCTCGGAACCAACCGTTGAAATGACCTTCTGTGTCAATGATTCCCCGTTTGCCGGAAGAGAAGGAAAATATGTCACCTCCCGCAATCTCAGGGACCGTCTCGAACTGGAAACACTGCGGGACGTTTCTCTGCGCGTTACGGAAACGGATACCACGGATGCCTTCAACGTCGCGGGCCGTGGTGAAATGCACCTGTCCATCCTGATGGAAACCATGCGCAGGGAGGGCTACGAATTCGCGGTTTCCCCTCCGCGTGTCCTGACAAAGACAATCGACGGCGTCCTCCAGGAACCTGTGGAACGCCTGATCGCGGATGTCCCGGAAAGCGCGGTCGGTTCTGTCATCGAAAAACTGGGAGCCCGTAAAGGGGACATGCTCCAGATGACCCCGTCCGGAAACCGCATGAAAATCGAATTCCTGGTCCCTTCCCGCGGTCTCTTCGGCTACCGGAACGAATTTATGACCGATACCCGGGGGGAAGGGATCCTCGCGTCAACCTTCGAATGCTACGCCCCGTTTAAAGGCGAGCTTTCCCGCAGGGCCAGCGGGAGTCTGATCGCCTTTGAAACCGGTGAATGCGCCGCATACGGACTGTTCAACGCGCAGGACCGCGGCGCGCTGTTTGTCACTCCGGGAGTCCGTGTTTATGAAGGCATGGTTGTCGGAGTCTCCCCAAAAGCCGGAGATATCGAAGTAAACGTCTGTAAAAAGAAAAATCTGACCAACATGCGGGCAGCCGGCAGCGAAGAGGCGCTGAGGCTGGTGCCTCCAAAAATCATGTCCCTGGAGCAGTGCATCGAATTCCTGGCAGATGACGAACTGCTGGAAATCACGCCGGAGAGTCTGAGGATCCGTAAATTTATCCTCGGGAAACAGGAACGCGCGAAATACAGAGCTGCGCAGGCACGTCTCAGAAAAGAAGAAAACTGAATTTTTTTATTCAGAAAAGTTCTATCAGGGTATATATATATTTATCAGCCAGTATTGTATAATACGTTTTCTTTCATGATCTCTCTCAGGAACTGTGCAGCAAAGTCCGGAGACTGCAGGAGCAGATCATTACCAGAGGAGAAACTGAAATGAAGATTCAGGAATCTGCAGAAAACTACCTTGAAACAATTCTGATTTTAAGCCAGTCAAATCCTTACGTCCGTTCCATCGACATCGTCAACGAGATGGGTTTCTCAAAACCGAGCGTCAGCATCGCCATGAAGAAACTTCGCGAAAACGGTTACATCTCCATGGACGAAAAAGGACACATCACGCTGGAAGAACCGGGACGGGAGGTTGCCGAAAAGATTTATGAGCGGCATACCGTCCTGAGCCGCCTCCTGGAATCCCTCGGAGTCGGCAGAGAAGTCGCGGAGGAAGACGCCTGCCGCATGGAGCACGTGATCAGTGAGGAAACCTTTGACCGGATCAAGGATCATATCCGTAAGGAACATGATGCCGACACCATCCTTCGCTGAAACTTTCTGTTTTTTATCCGGACTTTTACATCCTGGGCGCGGGAGTTTCCGATAATGGTT
>CAMNJG010000230.1 GCA_946541285.1 uncultured Clostridia bacterium | reverse complement strand
GTCTTTTTGAGGATCCGTTTTGCCGTGTTCAGCCGCTCCTGGGTAATATATTCCACGATAGACAAGCCGGTTTTGTTTTTGAACGAACGCATCAGATACTGTGGATTAAAATGCAGCTCGTCCGCGATGTTTGCAACGGAAATACTGTCTGACATGTGATCCTTGATATATTTCTTAACCTCCAGTTCCATGTTCTGTTCGCTTCCCTCGGGCTTTCTTTCCAAAAGAACCGATTCTGTCACCTCCGGCATGGGCTGCTTTCCATTTTCATTTTTCTGTGAATCTGCCGTCTGTCTGTCCTCCATCTTGTGTACCAGTTCCGACAGCAGATTCTGAAATTCCTCATAATCGATGGGCTTCAGCACATAGTCATAGCAGTTCAGCTGAATCGCTTTTCGCATATAGGCAAATTCCGGATGACAGGTCAGGAAAATACAGTTAATGAGCCGGTCATGATCCCGCATCCATTCAAGCAGCTGGAGGCCGGTTCCGTTCGGCATCTCTATATCGCTCACCAGGATCTCGATCTTTTCGTCAGATATTGTCTGGATCGCCTGATTCATGCTGGAAGCTTTGAAGACTTTCCGGATCCCGCATTTCTTCCAGTCTATATTCTTCTCCAGGGCATCGATCGTCCGCACTTCATCGTCCACAAGAATGACATTGTACATACTTTTCTACTCCTCTTTTGAAGCGTATCTGGCTGGAATTGAGATCAGAATGGTCGCACCGCCATCTTCTTCATTCCAGAATTTCAGCTCAGCCTTTCCGTTATACAGAATATCCAGTCTTTCGATCACATTACGGATCCCGACCCCAAGACCGGAAACCTCCTGCCGGTTCTCCAGAAACCGATTGATTTTCAGCAAGGTCTCATCATCAAAGCCTTTACCGGTGTCAGCGATAAAGATTTCTGCTGTCTCTTCTTTGACGGTTACGTTGACGAAGAAAAAAGACTGTCCTTCATCCTTCATTCCATATTTGATACTGTTCTCCAGAAACGTCTGAATGATCAGCGGCGGGATCAGGACTTTCTCCGCCCGGACCTCACATTCCACCAGAAAATCAAGACGGTTCGGATAACGCTCCTTCTGGATCTTCAGGTAATTGCGGGAATGTTCCAGCTCGTCACATACCTCCACAAAATCCCTGTTCAGGTTCACGATGTAGCGGAAATACCGTGTCAGGTACATGACCATCTTCTTGACCAGGTGGAATTCACTTTCATCATATGTATATATAATGTTCAGAGCGTTGAGGATAAAATGCGGGCGGATCTGCTGGCTGATATACCGCAGTTTCGTCTTCTGGGCACGAAGCTTAGTCTCGTAGAGGGTAAACTGTGTTTCGCGCAGTTCATCCATCATGGCGTTGAAATGCATTGCCAGACGGTCAAACTCGTTATATGTTCTGGAATCTGTGGTTGGAAGACGATAGTCCAGATTGCCTTCCGCGATGAGCTTCATGCCTTCATCCACATCCCGCATCGGACGGACGATCTGTTTCCTCAGCCAGAGGATCACGATCATTACCAGAAGCGCGGCAAGAAAAGCACCCGAAAACAGAAGTCTGGAAGCCAGCGGAAGTCTGCCGAACAGTGTGACCTGGGGACTGAGAAACCCGATGGAGAGCATTTCTTTTGGCTCCATCTCCACATAATTCCTGTATTCTGTTCTTCCTTCCCGGAATGTACTGGCCGCAGGGTCCGAGGCGATGGAAACGTTCAGTTTTTCCTCCGGGTAGGTATTTTTCCCATCCGCATCCACTATATAAACAGTTCCCGGATACGCCTCACTGTCCAGTCCCAGCTCTGTGTACAGATTGTCGGCTGATATCCACACCCCTCCGGAAAAATGATTTGTCTGAAACAGGTACAGGACATAACACTTCTTATCGATACAGAGCAGCTGCCATTGGTTCGGGACAAGCTGCCCGGCTTCACCCGACAGTTGTTCGATTATATATCTCTGAACATCAAAGCCCTGGGTTCCCCGGAACTGAAACTTCCCCATGTTTTCGTAGTATACGAAGGCTTTCTGCACCTCCCGGAAAGTATTAACCTGCTCATCCAGCCATTTCCGGACGTTGCTCTCGTAACGGACGGTTTTTTCCGGCGGCGTATCCTCCGTACATCTTCTTAAAAATGCATGATTTTCATTCTGAGCCACAAATTCAAGGAATGGCTGTTCGATTCTTTCCTCCAGATTGTTCAGCTGGTTCATTGCGATCCGAAGGGACGCCTGATTCCGCTCTGCGAGCTGTTCCTGTGTGTTCCGAAAGCTGTAGATGCAGGCGATCACACAGATGACCAGTGTGACAAGCATCGCAAAAATAGGGATCACGGACAAATCCCGCAGAACGGATCGGAATTTTCTGTCATGTAGATCATTCATATGCTTTTCTCTCAAAAAGCCCCCAGTTATGAAACATATTCCCGGAAACTGTAAATTAAAACTGCCATCAGACAGTGATCTGATGGCAGCGTAAATTATTCAATGGATGAGTACCTTATCAGAATCAATCATTCTGCATGTGCGGCAAGCCACTCATCAAGCTGTCTCTGGTTCTCTTCGATGATTTTGCTCATTCCGG
>CAMNJG010000229.1 GCA_946541285.1 uncultured Clostridia bacterium | reverse complement strand
AAGACGAATATATCCGTTTTCAGGATAAGTCGTATAGATTCCTCCATCCGTTACATGAAATTTCGAATGTTCGTGAATGGATACTTTCTTCAGTTCTTCTCCGTTCATCATGGAATTTGAAATGAGTTTTCCTGTTTCTCTTAATTGTTTTTTTTCTTTATCATAGATTTCTACTTCAAACATTTTTTATCCTATCAGCCGGATAATGTTCCTGACAGAGGCATCGGCAATCAGTTTTTCGACAGGCAGATGAACTCCGAATAATTTATTGACCTCCACGATCATCGTCAGCATCTGCAGAGAATTCCCTCCCAGTTCTTTAAAAGGGATACTGTCAGGAATCTCTGACTCAGGAATCAGAAGGATCTCTGCCCAGATTTTCCTGATTTTCTCTGCGGTACCCTGCCGTCCGGATTCCTCTGAACGATGCTCCATTACTCCGGAAAAATCAGATTCAATTTTTTTTCTGTCAATTTTCCCGTTCCGGTTCAGCGGCAGCTGCGGATAAAGAAGAATCCTTCCCGGGATCATGTATTCCGGGAGACGAACTCCCAGGTATTCTTTTAATTCTTTTTCACTGCCGGTTCCATCGGTACTGCATGCTCCCACCAGATACTTGTTCCCGCCGGATTCATACAGTAGCACACACGACTCTCTGACTGCACTGTGTTTCAGCAGATTGTTCCGGATCTCATCCAGTTCAATCCGGTATCCCCGGTATTTCACCTGGCTGTCCTGTCGTCCAAAACAATGGAGATTACCATCCCGGTCCAGACTGCCGATATCTCCGGTAAGATACGTCATTCTTCCGTCTGCCAGCGTCACAAAACGGCTTCGTGTTTTTTCAGGATCGTTTCGGTAACCTTTTGCCAGGGAAGTTCCCGTAATCGCGATTTCTCCGGTTTCTCCCGCTTTCATCGGATTACGGTTCTGATCCAGAATCAGGATGTCCACTCCGGGAAGAGGATAGCCTGCCGGGATGTCTTCTGACTGTTCAGTGATTTCATCCAGCGTTACCAGGCAGGTAGCTTCTGTCGGTCCGTACATGTTATAAATCCGGTAGGATTTTTCCTGAAAATGCATCATTTTTTCCCCGATTACGCAGAGTTTTTTCAGTACAGTGTTTTCTTCACTGAGAAAAAGATGATACAAAGCAGTTGTCATGCACTGGATTGTTACCTGATGACGGATCATGTATTCATTCAGGGAGGAAATGCTGTATTTTACTTCCTTCGGAGTCAGAACGATCTGGCCGCCGTTCAGAAGAAAAGGATACATATCAAAAAGGGACGCATCAAACGAGAAACTGGAAAGCGCAAGAGTAATATCGTTTTCTCCAATCCCCAGCAGACTGCTGACCCCATCATGAAAGTTCAGGACTGCCTGATCCTGTACCTCTACCCCTTTCGGCTCTCCTGTCGATCCGGAGGTATAGATCACATAAGCGACACGATCCGGGCCTGTTTCCCGGTCCTGTACAGCTGAATGCCTCTCTTCAGCCATCAGCTGCTCCGTATCATAAAAAAAGACGGAACTTTCCTTCAAAATACCTTTTTCAATCATCTGACTCACGGAATCAGCATGCCTGTGTTCGGTAATCAGCAGATCCACATCTCCATTTTCCAGAATATAAAAGGTACGTTCTGTTATCATACTTCCATCTACTGGAAGATAGGTTGCCCCGGCTTTCAGCACTCCCAACATTCCGACAAACCGGAAAAAAGAATCGTTCTCCGTCAGAATGGCCACTGTCATGCCGATCTGTCCCGGATATTTCCGGAGAATATCATCCCTTACCGTTTCTGAGCAGTGAAGAAGCTCACTGTAAGTCATAACGCGGTCATCTTTTCTGAGAGCCGTATTGTTTTTATATTGCTCAGCCGCCTGATTAAATCGCCTCTGCAAGCTGTCTGTCGTTTTCATATCCGTATTTCCTTTTTTCTTCGATTCGTTTAAATATGCTGCGGATAATGATTTCACAGTCATGAAACAGAGAAAAATGATCTCCCGGGTAACACTCGCACCGGTATCCTCCTTTCGTATATCTTTTCCATTTTTCCATTAATTCCGGTGACGCCAGCTTATCATCCTGATAACTGAACGCGCAGATGGGAGCATCAATTTTTGACGCACCATCCAGTGTATATCCCTGGAGCATCTGAAAATCCGACCGCATAATCTTCATGATAAGACGAAAAAATCCCGGGAACTTTTTCAGAAGGTTCAGTTCGTCCACTGCTCCATACCGTGCTGTAAACTCCAGAAAATCATCATCCGTGATTTCCGACACCGGAGGCAGCTCATCCATACTGACAAAGTCTGTCGCGGATATAAAGCAGTAGTCCGGATGCTGCCCCATTTTCTCCAGCGCCTTTACTGTCTCAAAAGCAATCATACCGCCCATACTGTGGCCAAAGACGGAATAAGGTTTCGCGTCTTTGCTGAAACAGACAATCTGTTCTGCGATGTTTTCCGACAAATCCATCAAATCTGTCGGCAGCGCTTCTTTAATCCGGCTCTCCCTGCCCGGAAGCTGTACAGGAACCACTTCCGCATACGCAGGTACAAACTTTTTCCACATCGCGTATTTGCTGGCCGCGCCTCCTGCATAGGGCA
>CAMNJG010000228.1 GCA_946541285.1 uncultured Clostridia bacterium | reverse complement strand
CGTCCGCCATAAAAATGACTTTATCGGCTACTTCTCTGGCAAAGCCCATTTCGTGGCTGACCACCATCATGGTCATCCCCTGGTTCGCCAGGTCTTTCATAACACTGAGTACTTCGCCTACCAGTTCCGGATCCAGCGCGGAAGTCGGCTCGTCAAACAGCATGATTTCCGGTTCCATGGCGAGAGCGCGGGCGATGGCGACACGCTGCTGCTGGCCGCCGGACAGTTTTCCCGGATAGACATCCAGCTTATCGCTCAGGCCGACACGGCTGATCAGATTTCTGGCGATCTCCTCCGCTTCTTCTTTTGATTTTCCGCGGACATTGATCGGCGCCAGTGTGACATTCTCCAGCACGGTTTTATTCGGGAACAGATTGAATCGCTGGAACACCATTCCGATCTCCAGCAGCTTTGCCTTGAACTGTTCCTTATTCATCTGGTCCACAGTTTTATTATTTTCCATATGGATAAACAGTTCGTCATCCAGGTAAACCTTCCCGCTGGTAAAGTCCTCCAGCGTGATCAGGCTCCGAAGCAAAGTGGATTTCCCGGCGCCGGAAGGGCCGATGATAACCCAGACTTCTCCCTGTTCAATCTCAATGTTGATATCCTTTAACACCTGGAGTTTTCCGTAGAATTTGTTCAGATGCTCTGTACGAATGATTGACATTGTCG
Source organism: uncultured Clostridia bacterium (assembly GCA_946541285.1). GTDB lineage: Bacteria > Bacillota > Clostridia > Peptostreptococcales > Anaerovoracaceae > RUG708. Next base: position 1,961 of record CAMNJG010000228.1, on the reverse strand, counting down.
GTTCCCTCCTCTACTCACGTTCCGCCATCTTCGCTTCAATCCGGTTAAAGACAAATGTAAAGAAGGCAGTAATGATCAGATAAATGATCATAGCCGGAATATAAACCAGTGTGGTCGCGTCTGAGGAGGAAATGGAACGGGTCACTTTGGTCAGATCCGCCAGCGCGATAATCGATACCAGGGAAGCGTCCTTCAGCATCATGATGAATTCATTGCCGATCGGCGGCACCAGCCGGCGGATGGACTGAGGGATAATCAGCAGACGCATGGTCTGTCCATGGGAAAGCCCCAGTACTTTCGCTGCTTCAAACTGCCCCTTGTCAATCGACTGAATCGCCGCGCGGACGATTTCGGCACAGTAAGCCGCGCTGTTCAGGGAATAGGCAATGAAGGCCGCCAGAAAACGGTTGTTGATAGCCAGCGCAGGACTGAGCAGCGGCAGCGCGTAGTAGATAAAATACAGCTGCATCAGCAGTGGTGTCCCGCGGAAGAAAAAGATATACGCGGAGCAGACTTTACTGATCACGAAGTTCCGGCTCATCTTGCCCAGCGCGAGAAAAAAACTGAAAAAAAGACCGGCCACAGTCGAGCAGATCGTCAGCGCGATGGTAATCTTCGCGCCGTCCAGCAGGGCGGGCAGCCAGCTCATCATATGCGAAATTGTTTCCATAAAAAATCCTCCTGGCACGCATCAGGAACTGTCACGAAAATCCAGTCACTCAACTGATCCGTGAGATCGTTTTCGCAACAGACATCTGAATGATGATCAGAAAAAGGAACGCCAGTGCGAAACCCGGCGTCCCAGATAAACGATATACACATTTTCTGCTGAATCCCGGGAAACAGGATGTCCGGAACAGCGTTTTTTAGCGGAGACCGTCTGTAATATCATCGCCGAAATATTTCATGGCGATTTCCGTCGTTGTACCGTCAGCGGCCAGAGCGTCCAGTGCTTCCTCGATCTTTTCGCAGAGCTGAGTATTTCCCTTTTTCAGCGTAATGCCCAGTGGTTCCGCGTCTTCGCCTTCCCATACAACGTCATATTTATCTTCGTCTTCTCCCAGATAATAGGAAGCAACGACCGAGTCAACCAGTACCGCGTCCACACGGTTGGCCTTCAGCTCATCGAAGCAGTTGATGACCTTATCGTACTGCATGACCTCACAGCCTTTATCATGATCCTTGAGATAAATGTCACAGGTCGTCTCTGCCTGAACCGCGACACTCTTTCCCTGGACATTATCCAGGCTGGTAATATCGGAACCCTTTGGTACCAGGAGCTCAATCCTGTTCTGAACATACGGCTCCGTCATCAGGTAGTTCTTCTGTCTCTCCGGTGTAATGGAGCAGGAAGAACATACAATGTCATACTTATCGGAATCCAGTCCGGAGAAAATCCCGTCCCAGGCTACATCGACATACTCCACTTCCAGTCCGAGATAATCCGCGATCGCCTTGGACATCTCCACATCAAATCCGATCGGAGTGGTTCCGTCCTTATCAAAATACTCCATCGGAGGATATCCGATCTCCATCGCGACTTTTAATTTCCCTTCATTCAGCGTCAGGGAATCCGAATCCGCGGAGCCATTGCCGGATGAAGAACCGCCGCCACATGCCGCAAAGGCAAACATCATCACAGCGGTGAGTGTCAGTGCCAGTACTTTTTTCAGTTTCATACTTCTACCCTCTCTCATTTGTATAGAACACATTCATCAGTCACAGGAAAAAAGTGTCTCTGCAAGACACTTTTACACCTGTAATAGAAAAGTTACAATGTTTTTTAAGGATTGTCAATATTTATCGAGTAATTTGAATAAATATTCAGATTCTCAGTTACTGTTCAATAAACGATCAGATATGGAATGGAGTCGTGAAGGCAGCTCCGTCCGAGCCATTTTGTCAAAAGGTCACAGACCCAAGCGGTACAATGTACTGAGAGACAGCAGAATTTTCACGGG
>CAMNJG010000227.1 GCA_946541285.1 uncultured Clostridia bacterium | reverse complement strand
TCATTCTGTAAAGGAGGACACTGTGAGCAATACTACCTTTGCTGAGACACTGCGGCAGCTGCGGGTGGACAAACACCTCTCCCAGCAGCAGCTCGCGAAACGGCTGTTTGTCGACCGTTCCAGCATCGCGAACTGGGAAACCGGGCGCCGGGTCCCGGATGAGGACATGATCGTACAGATCGCGGAAATCCTCGAAGCGGACCTGGCAAAATTACAGGCTTCCGCGAAGAAAAAAGAAGGGAAACCGCACGTCATTCTTGTCGACGACGAAAAAATCGTTCTTGCCGGAGGACTGCCGGTCCTGGAGGAAAACCTCCCGGGAGCCTCGGTTACCGGCTTTAACCGGCCTTCGGACGCGCTGGCTTTTGCTGAAAAAAACAAGGTCGCGATCGCTTTCCTGGATATTCAGATGGGCCAGATCAGCGGTCTGGATGTCTGCCGGGATCTGCTGAAAATCAACCCGCGCACCAATGTCATCTTCCTGACGGCCTATATGGACTACTCGTTCCGTGCCTGGGACACCGGTGCCAGCGGATTCGAGATCAAGCCACTGTCCGCGGAAAAGATCCAGAAGCAGCTGTCGATGCTGCGTTATCCTGTCAGGGGGTTGGTCTGATGTATACGTGGATCACTCTTGTCAACATTTCTCTGGACGCGGCAGCCCTGATGCTGATGTGCCTGGGCCTGATGCTGTCCTTTTTTATCCGTCACACCAGTGATGACTGGACACGGCGTTTCCTGCCCCGCATCTTTACCATCCTGATCTGCTACGTCAGCTGCAATCTTCTGTCCCAGATTACCGGGATGGATCCCGGACAGGCGGTGGCGACACAGATCCTGATCTTCCTGGAGTCGCTGTTTTCTTCGGCCCTGATACCGATGCTGACGCTGTACCTGCTGCATTGTTTCGGCGAAGACTGGAGGCAGCACCCTCATCTGTATAATATCAGTTTCCTGTGGCTCATCTATATCCTGCTTTTACTGGCGGCGCAGTTCACGAAAATTTTCTATTACATTACTCCGGACAACGTCTACTGCCGCGGTCCCTGGTACCCGCTGCTCCTGTTCCCGCCGCTGCTCAGCATGGCGCTGAACCTCCTTGCGCTGTTCCTCCGGCGGCAGAAAATCCCATGGAGACAGTTCAACGCGTTCCTCATCTATCTGATGGTCCCGGTCATCGCGATGATGATCCAGATGCGGTTCTACGGGCTTTCCTGCATCGTATTTGCCACGGCGATCGCCACGGTGTTCCTTTTCGCGTATATCCTGGCGGATCAGGCAGAACGCAACCTCCTCCAGCAGAAAGAGAACGCCCGGCAGCAGGCCAGTATCCTGGTGCTGCAGATGCGTCCGCATTTTATCTATAATACGATGATCAGTATCTATTACCTCTGCAGCCAGAACGCGCAGAAAGCCCAGCAGGTCATCCTGGATTTTACCACGTACCTGCGGAAAAATTTCACGGCCATTGCCAGGGAGGACACGATTCCTTTCAAAGAGGAGCTCGAACATACGAGGGCTTATCTGGCGGTAGAGCAGGTCCGCTTCGAAGACAACCTGTTTGTCAGCTTCGATACGCCATTTATCGGATTCCGTCTGCCGGCCCTGACACTCCAGCCGATCGTGGAAAACGCCGTCCGGCACGGCGTCGGGCCGGAGCTGGAGCCGCTCCAGATCTCTGTATCGACACGGCTGGCCGACGGGCAGGTTGAACTGGTCGTCGCGGATTCCGGACGTGGTTTCCAGCCAGGGGATAACGGGGAGCCTCATACTGCTCTGGCAAACATCCAGGAACGTCTGCGCATGCTTTGCGGTGGCCATCTGCTGATCAGCTCGCGTGAGGGCGGTGGCACCGTGGTGACGATCCGCATCCCGGCGCAGCAGGAAAGCACTGACGTACAGGAAAATACCGACATGGATGCAGGGACGGTATGAAATAAGGACCGTTACGCTTCTCCATATCGTTCCAGTCCCTCCGGATCATAGACCAGGACCAGTTCTCCGCCTTCCTCATAGCGCTCCTCAGAATCCATCCGTACCAGGTCATGGATCAGCGGGTCCTCCACCAGTCGCGCCCAGCAGCGCCAGGTGACTTCCATAAACTCCGGTTCCAGCTCGATCTCCTCCTCAATCAGCGGGCAGCGGTAAGGCAGCTCCAGGTCATTCAGGATCAGGACCAGATGCCCATCTTCCATGAAGTGTGGCGACAATGGAAAGGTCCTGCACTGGATCGGGCGTTTTTCCCGCGGACAATGTGGCGGTGTTTTGCAGCGGACGAAATACACTTTGCCTTTCCAGGATTCCGGAAAGGCAAAGTCCTCTGCGTTTTCTTCGCTCCAGCTCAGCCACTCGTCTTTTCGGCTGTGAAGTTTTTCCTCTCCGGGCAGCAGATAGATCCCCATCTCCGGGGACAGTTCTTCTGATCGTTCCCCGGACGGTTCTCCGGGATTTTCCCGGGAGGTAGCTTCCTTCAGAAGAGAGAATTCTGTTAAAGGTGCCGGAAATTCCGGGGATTCTTTCCAGCGCTCGTCTTCTGTCCCACAGCAGACTGCGCCACACAGGGTTCCACAGTCGAATGACAGGGGGGACACGGTATCCAGCAGCCGGTAAATTTCTTCATATTCGGATTTTCGTATCGTTGATTTCATCATGATGCTTTTCCTCAGGCTTTTCAGCGTTACTTTTCTTTTT
>CAMNJG010000226.1 GCA_946541285.1 uncultured Clostridia bacterium | reverse complement strand
AGGTCAGCGGCGCTTTCCCGCTGCCGTCCGCCAGTTCATCCTCATCGATGGCAGTGATGATCATCCCGATCCTGCCCTCTGGTCCCAGATACAGGGTTTTGGCATTCCCGACACGATACCGCTCTTTATAGACGCCGTTTCTGACATAAAGGATGATGTCCTCCCAGCTGTCCTGGATCGAGCCTCCGCTGTTCTTTTCCAGCCACTTCGCGTACAGGGTGATATCCTGATTCACCACATTTCTCGTGTCATTACTGTAAGGGTGCAGGTGTTCCTGATCTGTACACCAGTAAAGGAAATCATAACCTTCCCGGACCGGATTCATCGGCTTTGTGAGTTTCTGTCCGGCGGGCACCTGTATCGGTTCTACTGCGCTGCCTTTGCCGGTATCGAAGGTCACCGTAAAGGTCGTCTCACTCCATTTCGCGTAAAGAGTCAGATCCCCTGTGACCTCAGCAGCAAAATCGTAAGCCACGGTCAGCTCACTGTCGCGGTACCAGCCCCCGAAAGTATACCCCTGCCGCGCCGGCGCTCCCGGGTTGGTGGCTTTCTGGTGATCGGCCAGCTTCTGGGCGGGAATCATGCTGCCGCCGTTGCTGACAAAAGTAACGGTATACTTCGCAGGTCCTGCCGCCTCCTCTGTCCATCCGGCATATAACATCAGGTTTTTCGTCACCGCTGAATCGAAGTTGTATGGCTTCGTCAGTGCGCTGTCGCTGTACCAGCCGCCAAAGAAATATCCGTCCCTGGAAGGATCCGCCGGCCTGACGGCATTCCCGTTTTCCGGGACCACCTGCATCTCTACTTCACTGCCTCCGTTGCTGTGGAAACGGACCGCGTATGTCGGCCCTTCGATCTTCAGATTCACAGACTTCCGGGCGCTTTTGTCCATCATCCTCGTCAGGATCGCCGACACCTCCGACCGTTTGATGCTGTTGTCCGGCTCAAAATGCCCTTCTTTATCCGTCCCTGTCAGGATCCCTGCCCGGTACAGCTGATAGATTTCAGCTGCCTGTGGGTGGGCCATCGGTACATCCGGCACGGCACCATTCGGTACCGTATTTTTCATGCCCAGGGCTTCCTCCGGCAGGGCATGGGCGAAGATCTCCACATAGCCTGCCCGGGTGGCATGGCTGTTCCATGGATAGTTTTTGCTGATAATCTGATGGTTTTTCGCGTATGCCACGTAGCTGTCCCACCAGTCGGGACTGCCGTTTTCCAGCGTCACTGAACCTGCAGTGTATTTCTGGTGCATACAGGCTGCCAGCTTCACCGCCTGCGCGTAGGTCATATTGGACTCCGGCTCAAAGGTCGTTGCCGTCATCCCGTTGACCAGCCCGGTTTCGTAAGCACTCTTTACGTCCTCATAATACCATTCGCCGGAAGGCACATCCTGAAACGGCAGTGCCGCCCCGAAGGAAACTGCCGGGATCGCGGTGAAAATCATCATCACGGCCAGGACCACGGCGAATCTTTTTTTCACGTTCATCTCATCATCGCTCCTTCCCTGAGAAAACACGGATCAAATAACCTGATAAGGAACTTCGAAATCCTTCCGTGTTTCTGTTATTTTACATACAGAAGCCCAGGACCACGCCGAACTCAGCGCTGACTAAATCGAGGGATGTCCCCTGCCCCCGGCTGACCAGCCAGAATTCTCTACTCTCTCTCGCGGTCCTCAACCACCATCTGATATCGCTCATCCCGGGACTTTTATACTTGATCCTGTTTTCTTCAACAGAGAAAAACGAGCTGTAATCAGGGCCTTTCGTCTCACTCCCGTCCTTTCCGAAAATCTCATGAGAGGAAGGGATCCAGATTTCATCGGTACTGGCTACATCCTTAACTCCATTGCCTGTCTGGTTCATGGAATAATTATATTTCGTCACCGGAAGGATGGCGCCGCGTACCGGATCCGGAATCAGCGGTTTCACGTACTCCTTCAGCCATATCCGCATCTCACACTCAGACCAGCCGCCTACAGCACCGGTTCCGTTCTTATACAGGGGATCTCTCGATATCGTTTCCCGGAGAGGGTTCATCCGGTGCTCCGTCTTCAGCGGCTGCACAGCGATCCAGGTGATAGCCGCCTTTCCCTGTCCGTCTGCCCGCTCATCCGCGTCAAAAGCGACGATCTGCATCTCAATGATCCCTTCCGGGCCCAAATCCAGGGTTTTCGTATCGCCGACCTGATATTTTTCCCTGTAAGTGCCGTCATTCACGGATGCAATGATCTGCTCCCAGCTGTCGGCAATCGTGCACTCCCATTTCGCGTAAAGGGTCAGGCCTTCCGTCACCGGAGAACTGAAATCATAGGCGCTGGTCATCTCCCCATCACTGTACCAGCCTTTGAACAGATAACCGTTGCGTACCGGTGCCTCCGGTTCCGAGACTTTTTCATTTTCTCCTACCATCTGGGCCGGTGGCTGATACCCGCCATTGGGCTGGAAACGGACTTCATAAAAGGATTTGGATGGCTCTCCCCACACTGCGTAGAGCATGAGATTCCGGGTGACCGGCGTGTTAAAATCATAATCCGTGTGCAGGCTGCTGTCGCTGCACCATTTCACGAAGACAGCTCCTTCTTTTACAGGATTCGCTGGTCTGACAGCTTTCCCGTTTTCCGGGACCACCTGCAGCGGCACGGAGCTGCCGCCGTTGCTGTTGAAACGGACCGAAAAGGTCGGCCCCAGGACGAGGGTCTTCCGGGCGTCCTGATT
>CAMNJG010000225.1 GCA_946541285.1 uncultured Clostridia bacterium | reverse complement strand
AAATTCCGCGATTTTTATCGGTATCGTGAATATTACTGCGGACTCTGCAGAGCTCTGGGACGGAAATACCGCCAGAGTGGCAGATTATCCCTCAGCTATGATATGTCCTTTCTGGCGATCCTGCTGGATGCTGTGTATGATGCTCCGACAGAAGCAGTGGAGTTCAGATGTCCGCTGCACCCGTTTCGGAAAAAAAGAGCCAGACAGAATGTTTTTGTCGATTACGCGGCCGATATGAATCTGTACATGACGGGACTGAAATGCCTTGACGACTGGAGGGATGACCGGAATTTGATCAGGGGAGGCTTTGCGGTACTGCTGTCGGGAAGGATGAAACGTATCGAGGCAGCCTATCCGGACAAAATCGGGGTAATCCGTGAGGCGATGGAGGATCTGCGCCGCTGTGAACAGGCGCAGAGTACAGATTTTGAAAGTGCCGCGGGATGTTTCGGCAGAGTCAGCGCGGAACTGTTCCGGTATGGTGGTCTATGGGATGAACAGATGGCCAGGATGGGATTTTATCTCGGCAAATACATTTATCTGCTGGACGCGTACGATGATCTGGAGGAAGATCTCAGGAAAAAAAGATATAATCCGTTACGTGAGATCAGTAAAGAAGAAAATTATGGAATACGTATCAGGGAAATTCTGCTGACCATGATTTCAAAATCCGCGGAGGAGTTTGAATTACTGCCGGCAGATGAAAATCTGGAGATTCTTCGGAATATTCTGTATGCCGGCGCGTGGAACAGCTTTGAGGAAGCGGTCAGAAGAAAAAAGACGGATCCTGGACCGGGCCGGCAGGATGAAACAGCAGGGAATGAATGAGAAATCCGTGATCAGGAAAGGATATCGATAAAATGAGTGACCCGTATAATATATTGGGGATTGGCAGGAACGCTTCGGATGATGAAGTCAAAAAGGCGTACCGGGAAATGGCCAGGAAATATCACCCGGATAAAAATCCTGGCAATCAGGCAGCAGAAGAAATGTTCAAGATTGTCCAGGACGCTTACAGGGAGATTATGGACGAACGCAAAAACGGAAGCAGTACCTTCGGGACAGGCACCGGCGCCGCAGGAGGATTCCGGCAGGATGCCGGAGCCGGTTATGGCGCGGGAGGCAATTATTATGGCCCGGCTGAAAATGCTACCCGCTATCAGGCAGCTGCGAATTATATTAATAACGGTTATTTCCGGGAAGCGTTTAATGTTCTGACAAACGTCAAAGAGCGGGACGCCATGTGGTATTATCTCAGCGCGCTGACCAATGCGGGGCTGGGCAATAATTATGAAGCAATGCGGCAGGCCAATACAGCTGTACAGATGGAACCGGGCAATCCCATGTATCAGGAACTGGTCAGCCGGCTGTCATACGGCGGCATGAATTATTATTCCCGTCAGCAGGGAATGACCGGGGGCAGTACGAGTGGAGCGGATTACTGCGCGAATCTCTGCGCGCTCAATATCTGTCTGAATCTCTGCTGCGATGTGTCATGCTGCTGCTAGCGACCCGGAGAAACGCAGTGTATGATCAGCATCTACTATTCTGAGCAGTTTCAGAAAAAAGAACACGGTTCGCAGGAAAGCAGAAGACTGCTGGACCGGGTGCTCCGGGAATATTGCGGACTGTCCGGGCAGGTTACGGTCAGGACAGAGAAACAGGGACGGCGTTATATCGATGAGCGTTCCGGGATCTTTTTTTCTGTGACCCATACAGATCGTTTCTGGTTCTGTTCCGTGTATAATCAGAGACATGGCATTGACGCGGAACTGTGGTCAAGGAATCTTTTTTCTCCGCAGAGACTGGCGGCCCGTTTCCTGACAGAACCGGAGCAGAGGGAACTGTCCAGCCGGACGGATGAGGAAGCGTATCGGAAACGGCTGATCTGGTTATGGACAAGGAAAGAAGCCTATCTGAAATATACGGGGGAAGGACTTTACGGCCTGAGCCGGGCACCTTCTGTACTTGAGGCTCCCGGCGGACTGGTGCTGCGTACCGTTGACCGGGATGGCGTCTGTTTTTCTGTCTGTGCCGGCAAAGAAGCAGCCCTGACGGATTTCGAATGGATCCGTCTGAAAGAATGATGGAACAGGAAGCAATGAGCATCGAACAGAACAGCAAAAAGAAAGAAGAAAGCCTGGAAAAGGAGGAACTGGAACAGATCCGGGAAGCCGCGCTGAGAATCCTGGATTATGCGGACAATCCGGTGGAAACGCTGATCCGTAAACTGGAAAAAAAGGGGTATCCGCGGGAAAAGATCGAGATTGTGGTCAGACAGATGACTGACGCGAAGCTGCTGGATGATGTCCGTTATGCCGAAACCTATGTCCGGGTAAAAACAGAGGCCGGAAAAGGACCTGCCTGGATCCGCGGCAAACTGATGGAAAAGGGACTGGAGCGTCATCTGGTTGACCGGGCGCTGCGAGATGTTTCTGAACGGAGCAGTGAACGGCATTTATGCCTTACCAGGGCACTGGAACTGTGTGGTCTGAAATATGAGTTTGAATTCGGCCCGCACGGGGAACTGTTTCCTGCAGAGGGGTCTTCTTATGAGTACGAAAAAGCGAAAGTCTTTGATCCGGATGTGAAAAATGGAGAGAATCGGGTAAAAACCTACAGGGAAAGAGAAAAAGCAAAAGCGAAACTGGTCCGGAAGCTCATGACTGCCGGTTTTTCCACTGATGCCGCGCTGTACGCGGTACAGAAGATCGAAGTGCTGTGAGCAGTCGCGAA
>CAMNJG010000224.1 GCA_946541285.1 uncultured Clostridia bacterium | reverse complement strand
CTTCTGCGTTTTGTTGTTTTTGTCGTCTCTGTCCCGTCTCCTGCAGTGCAGAACCTGATCGCTTTTTTCTCGTAGAGCCCCAGGGTTCCCTGCATCTTCTTCACGGCAAATGCAGTAAAATAAAGGATGTGTGGGAATTGTACGTAAACAGACAGTCACCGGCGGTTTTCATTGCCCCAGTCACACAGTTTATCCAGGACTTTCACGAGGGAATGTCCTCTCTCGGTCAGAGAATATTCCACCTTTGGCGGAATCTGGGGATAGACATTCCGGATGATCAGGTCATCCGCCTCCAGCTCCTTCAGATTCTGGCTGAGCGTTTTATCCGCGATCTTTTTGATATAGCGCTGCATTTCATTGAAGCGAACTGGCTCATATTCCATCAGACTGTAGAGAATGATCGGTTTATACTTTCCTGCGATCAGCGACAGCGTATAGCTGTATCCGGTGGATTCAAAATCGGCTTCATCGATATTCTGTTTCTTCATAACTTACCTCTGCGTAAGTACCTTACATAAAAGTGGGTACTTGTAATCATTTACGGTACCTGTATAATGTACCCGGGATAGTTTAAAAAGTCAAGATGATGACAGGGAGGAAGTTTTATGGCTAAGAAGATCATCATTCTGAACGGAAGCCCCCGCCCGAAGGGGAACACTTCTGCACTGACGGCAGAATTTAAGCGCGGCGCGGAGGAATCCGGAAACAAAGTGACAGAATTTCAGCTTTCGCAGATGAACATCAACGGCTGTATTGGCTGCTGGAGCGGCGGGAAAGATCCGGAGCATCCATGTTCCCAGAGAGACGACATGGAACAGATCTATCCGCTGTATCAGGAAGCGGATATCGTCGTGCTGGCGTCACCGCTGTATTACTGGTTTATCTCAGGTTTCCTGAAAAACGCCTTTGACCGGCTGTTTGCCATCGCGGAATCTGATCCGAATTACAGTAATCCCAAAAAACAGTCGGTCCTGATCATGGCTGCGGAAGGCGCAGGATTTGAAGAAAGCGAATACTGGTATGACCATCTGGAGGCGCATATCGGCTGGGAAAGCCTCGGAAAGATCCTCTGCGGTTATGTGACACAGCCAGGGGATACAGAGGGGAAAGAAGAACTGAAGCAGGCCTACGAACTTGGAAAATCGATATCCTGATCCGTTCGGGTGTCCACTTGACCGGCTGACCGGATCAGCGGCAACTCACGTGCGCGAAGAACAATCTGACAGAGGATGAAAAAGACTATGAAAAGAAAATCGGTCCTGATGATGGCGCTGACGATATTACTGGTACTGGCAGTCAGCGGATGCAGCAAACCGTTGTTTAACGTAACCGAAAACGAAGACAATACGATCAGCATGACCGCGGAAAAAGCGGCTGCCGGTTCTGCAGGAGTTTCCTACATCACTGCAGGGGAAAATGAAATCCTTGTAGCAGAGACGGACTTTGGAGAAAAAGGGGAAGTCGAGCTCAGGATTTTTAAAGCAACACTGGGAGAAGAAGACTTTCCGGATGAACCGGATCAGACTCAGAACATCAGTGGCACTGGATCGACGGAAATTCCTCTCGAACCGGGAGAATACACCATCGCCATAAAAGTTCTCAGCAAAATCAGTGGAACTGCCACCCTGCGCATGGCCCCGGCAACTTCGACGACATCAGAATCATAGAGATCCAGTAAAGAGCCTGTGGAGTGATTCCCAGGCTCGATTTTTCTGATCAAATTGACAAACGACGTATAATACAATATGATTGTATTATAAATAATATATATTATACGAGGAGGTATGATGATGGCTACTTCAGTCGTACAGATCCGGATGGACAATGAACTGCGTGACGATGCCGCTCAGATGTTCGACCAGTTAGGACTCGATCTCCCAACCGCTATCCGGATGTTCCTGAAAAAATCCCTGGCTGTCCGGGGCCTTCCGTTCGAAGTCCGCGAAGAAATCCCGAATAAAGAAACACGCATCGCGATGGAAAATATTAATAACGGCAGCAATCTAAGCAGAAGTTTTTCATCTGTTGCTGAATTAATGGAGGATCTCAATGCTGACGATCCGATATGAAAAATCGTTTAAAAAGGATTTTAAACGAATCATCCGCCGTGGGTACGATCCCCGATTATTAGAAAAAGTGCTCGAAATGTTGGTTGATGAAAAGAAGCTCCCAGAACAATACAGAGATCACGCTTTACATGGTGATTATACAGGATACCGTGAGTGTCATATCACACCAGACTGGCTGTTGATCTATCAGATTAACAGCCGTGAGTTGATATTGTATCTTACGCGAACTGGTACTCACAGTGATCTGTTTTCGTAACGCTGATTAAAGAATAGCTGATTAGCTGCCACCCTGCGCATGGCCCCGGCAACTTCGACGACATCAGAATCATAGGAGACGAGTAAAAAGCCTGTGTGATCCACAGGCTTTTTCTTTGTGCAGCTGACGGCACATAATGAAAAATCCCCACGTCGATACGTGGGGATTTTCTGCATGGCGCGCCATCGGGGATTCGAACCCAGGGCCTTCACATTCGTAGTGTGCTACTCTATCCAGCTGAGCTAATGGCGCTCGCTTAATGCTTTATAATTATACAGCGTATAGAATGTTTTGTAAAGACCTTATTTTTCGAAATTCCCGGATTGTTTTCTGCCCGGGTACTGCTCAGCAAACGATCAGTATCTTTGACAATCAGCTATGGAATGGAGTCGTGAAGGCAGCTCCGTCCGAGCCATTTTGTCAAAAGGTCAC
>CAMNJG010000223.1 GCA_946541285.1 uncultured Clostridia bacterium | reverse complement strand
TCGTTGACACCAATATAATAAATATCCTTTGTAATTTCTGTCATTTTGATACCTCACTAAAATGAATCTGTGATTCGGGAACTGTCATTTCGAAAACAGCAGTTCTTTACAGACTGTCGCGTTCGGATACTTTCAGAAAAAATCTTTACCCGAAAAAACTCCTGCGCGTCTATATTTTATCACAGGAGTTATCAGACTGGTATGAAGATGTATAAATCTTGTGATGTTAATTGTCAGACAATATTCCCCTCTGTGGCCGTCCAGCCGGCAGGAAAAAAGAAGAAACACTGGCTATGACAGCATCAGAGTTCGTAAAGTTCCTCAGTACAGAAGCCCGGCTTTCTTCGCCTGGAAAGTCAGTTCGTCCCGGTAATCCGGATGGGCGATGCTGATCATCCGCTTTACACGGGTCGGGACATCGCAGAATTCCAGGCAGACCGCGCCATATTCGGAAACAACATACTGCACATAAGTCCTTGGTGTCGTAACGATACTGCCCGGATCTAACTCAGCCACGATGCGGGATTTCACACCATCCTTACGGGTGTGGGCCAGTGACGGCAGCGCGATAAAGGAATAGCCGCCTTTGGACATGGAGGCGCCACGGACAAAATCCACCTGCCCGCCGGTACCGGAGTACTGGCGGTGGCCGATGCTTTCCGCGCAGACCTGTCCGGTCAGATCGACAGAAACTGCCGCATTGATGGAAATCATATTATCGATGGACGCGATATTTTTCACATTCACCAGTTCCTCAAATCCGAGGAAGATGAAATCCTTGTTGTTGTCAATATAATCATACTGACGCTGGGAACCGTAACAGAAACCAATCGCGGACTGTCCCGGATAGAAGTTCTTCCGGCTGTTGTCAATCACGCCCTCTTCCATGAGTTCCACGATGGAATCCGTCAGGACCTCACTGTGGATGCCCAGGTGTTTTTTCTCCCTGAGGCCAAAACCGACCGCGTTGGCGATGCCTCCGAATCCGAGCTGGATGCAGGCACCATCCGGAATAAAGTTCAGGATATGATCCGAAATTTTCTGTTCGACCTCAGACGCGGTTGTCGGATGATTCTGGATCGCGATCGGATCATCCGCCTCAATGATAGCATCCAGTTCACTGACGTGGAAATCATGATAGGTTCCGTTGACCCGCGGCACATATTTCGAAACCTGCGCGATGATGTGTTTGCAGTGACGCAGGGCCGGAGTGTTGTAACCGTTCGGCCCGATATTGCAGTTCCCGTTTTCATCCGGAGGACTCATCAGCAGAATACAGATATCCGGATTCATGTGTGTGATATACCGGGTCAGCATCCCGTACTGGAGCGGCATATATGTGAATTTCCCCTGTTTGACCAGCTCCCGGTCCGGGGCATTCATGAACCAGGTAGGAATCCAGAGCTGATCCCTGCTGAATTCATATTTGTCAAATTCCATCCCCTCATTGCAGGGACTGTGGATATGCATCGTAATGCCGGTCAGTTCTCCCTCATCGATCATTTTCAGCATTGCGTTGTAGGTGGTCACAGGCAGGGATGTTCCTCCGCCGAACACACTGTCGCCGGAATGTACATTTTCCCGGATGGCGTCTTCCGGGGTACGCAGTTTTTCCTGATAGATTTTTTTCCAGTCCATTCAGTATTCCTTTGTTACGGTAAACATAAGCACATGCCATACGCTGAACAGCCCTATGGTTCATGATTGACCAGGTGAGATTTTCCTTCTGTCAGCTGTCAGGCACACTCCTGCATGTAAAACCAGTCGCGAAAAATGTATGACAGATCCGCTTCACCGGTTTTACAGTAAAATAAGCTTTCAACGCTCTGTATCGCAGTATATCATATTCCTGACACAGACTCCAGTGCTCTGATTGTTCCTGGTCTGTATCCGTGTCATGAACCTGGAAAAATGTTCTTTGTACAAAACTCTGCTGACATTATATAATGGAAGGGAAATTATAGCCCGCAGAAAAAAGGAGAATCATCATGAAAGTTCTGATCCTGAATGGCAGTCCCCGGATCAACGGTAATACAACGATTGCCATCAGTGAAATGGTAAAAATTTTTGAGCAGGAAGGCGTAGAGACAGAGGTTGTCCAGATCGGCAGCCAGGATATCCGCGGATGTATCGCCTGTGGCACCTGCGCGGAACGGGGACAGTGTGTATTTGACGATGCTGTGAACCAGCTGGCTGAAAAATTTAAGGAAGCCGACGGTCTGGTGGCAGCATCCCCGGTTTACTACGCTTCCGCGAACGCGACGCTGGTCGCGTGTATGGACCGGCTCTTTTACAGTACGCCTTTTGACAAGACAATGAAAGTCGGCGCCAGCGTAGTTGTCGCCAGACGTGGTGGATGTTCCGCCAGCTTTGATGAATTAAACAAATACTTTACGATCTGTGGAATGCCGGTGGCGTCCAGCCAGTACTGGAACAGTGTCCACGGCAGGGAAAAGGGAGATGCCGCACAGGATCTGGAAGGTCTGCAGACCATGCGCGTACTGGCGAGAAATATGACGTTCCTCATGAAGAGTATCGCGCTGGGAAAAGAGCAGTACGGCCTGCCGGAAACGGAAGAATGGCAGCCGACGCACTTTATCCGTTAAAACACACCATTTTTCTCAGTCGGAAGCAGTGTTCTGAAAAAAACGCGCCTGCATCAGAGGAAAGTGATGCAGGCGCGGACGTTAATTTTTCTGAAGAAAAAAGAAACCATTTTTTGCGGTCATTTATGGATCAATCACCCACCAGCGCTTTCGCGTAACCAATCA
>CAMNJG010000222.1 GCA_946541285.1 uncultured Clostridia bacterium | reverse complement strand
TCCTGCTGTTCACCGTTATGCATGAAGGACGGCGCTTTGTCTTTCTCTTCTTCCGCGCCGGTATCTTTTGTCCCCTGCTCCGGCTTCGCCTCCTGAGGAGATGCTCCCTGCAGATTTTCTGTTTCCGCGCCCGGATCGGCGGCGCCATCCAGCTGACGCATGTCACTGGTATCTCTTTCACCGTCACTGCGCTCTGTCGCGCCGCCTTCGTGCTGCCACGCGGACTGGGATCCATCGCCGCCTCCGCCGGTACCGGCGCTGTGTTCCCCATTCTGGCTTCCCTGGTTCTTCTGGATCCCGCCGGAACCTTCAGCCCCCTGGGTATTTCCCTGCTGGCTCTGTTCCCCAAACGGATCATCGGTATTGTCCGGTGTCCCGTTATCCGTTTCACCGGAGAGATCACCTTTGTCACCCTTCTGGTCCTGATTCTTTTTCTGTCCGTCATCATGCCCGCTCAGGCCGTCCGTCGATGTCTCAGAATCGCGGTCCGCGCCTTCCTCATCGGTCTGCTCCGGATCTTCTCCCGGATTGCCTCCGCCGGAACCATCTCCGCTGCTTTCCTCTCCCGACTCTCCGGACGCGGAATTCGGATCACCCTGTGATCCTTCCTCTCCTTCGTCTTCACCACCAGGTGAGGAGGTATATTCGTCCTCATACTCGTCGTAGTTTTCGTCTTCCGGTTCCTCATCCTCCGGAGGCTGCTCCTCCGCGTCCTCATCTCCATTTTCGAGGTCTTCCTGCCCTTCTCCGGAACCGGTATCCTCTTCGTCGCCGGACTCAGGACCTTCTTCTTCGGGTTCCTGCCCCTCATTCTCCGATTCGCCGGAATCTGTATCTGCTTCAGAGTCCGCGTCCTCTTCGTCTGCCTGGTCCTCTTTTTCCGGATTCTCGTCTTCGTCCCGGTTCTCCTGTCCGGCCGGGGTGTCCTCGCTCTGTTCGGCTTCTTCTTCCGCCTTACGCTTCTTTTCTTCTTCGATCTGACGCGCAACCTCCCACCAGATATCATGTTCGTCTCTGTGGAACAGCTTTTTCCAGCGTTCCAGATCCCTGGCGGAAGCCTGTCCGGAAAGCAGGTAACGGTACAGGTTCTCCGCGTTCATTTTTGTCACCAGTTTCCTGATTTTTTCGATTTCCTGGAGAATCTCTTCCGCATTCAGGACCTCGGTCTGTTTGAGTTCCAGTTCGCAGATGGTGTTTTCCACCGCGATATCACAGGCCAGGTTCCAGTACTCCATATTCAGTTTTGTCGAGACAAATGGATGCCGGAATACGCAGTGCAGCACAATATGCAGGTAATCCCGCGACAGAGCCTTGCGATCCCGCATATACTGCTGAATGATATACCGTGGATCATAAATCATATGTTCGCCGGTGGTCGCTGTCGTTTTGATCTGAAATGGAAGCTCCGCGTATTCCGCGCTTACATAATCAAACTGGCACAGCGCGACATCCATGAAACGCAGGGACACAAACAGGCCGTTCCTGGTCAGTGTCAGGATCTGCAGCGCGATCTTCCTGGCTTCTGCCATGGCCGCCTCGCGCCTTTCCTGTTCTTCCTGCTCCCGCGGCGTCAGCATTTCACCGTTTCTTCTCGGTAATTCCGCCATAGATCTTTCTCCTCATTGATCGGTTATAAAGAAAAGTCACTGAGACCGATTCTGTTTTTTCTGTATTTGTATTCCAGCAGATAAGCAACACATCCGCCTCCCATCTTGCTGGCGATTTCAATATAACTCTCAAGGGCGTTTTCGTCGATACAGTCGAGGTCGCCGATGGCGGTCAGTCGTTCTACCCGGTCCATCAGAATCACCCGCTTGACCATGTTCCGGAGCCGGGACCGATAGATTTCTTCCATCTCATCGGTTAATCCCAGCGGATTTCTCAGCCGGTGGACTGCGATCCGGTAAATGTCGTCCTCATCGGCCACTTCCAGAAATGTCGCGTCATATTTGTCCATATACCCGCTCAGTGGATCACAGGCACGCATAATCGCCATCAGATACATCCAGATCGCGTTATCCGACTGACACGCGACAACAAAATCCCGGATTTCCCCGGTTTCCATATCTTTGATCCGCGCCTCCGAAAATTTCCGGCAGTTGCGGAAGGAATTGATTTCGATTCTTTTCAGACGATTCGATAGTACCAGGGATTTCAGACTGACACAGCCACTGAACGCGAAGGCGCCGATTTTTTCCAGACTGGCGGACAGTACGCCTTCTTTCAGGCTGACACAGTCCTTGAACGCGTTGTTTCCGATACTTTTGACGGTATCCGGGATCCGGATCCATTTCAGTTTACTGCATCCCAGAAACGCGTTGTTGCCGATCGCGGTGACCGGACGGCCGCCGATTTCCGGCGGGATGTTGATCTCCACAGCGGAATGATCACTGACTGCCTGTATGGTGTTTTCCCAGCCATCATACGCGCAGGTGAAATCGGATTCTCTGTTATATTCTCTGTGTTTCAACAACTTCACCTCCCTGAAGGCATCCGATATCGGGTCTGTCTGACCCGCCATGTTTCATTATAGTCATTTGTTTTACTATTATCAATCAGACTTCTGTTTTTCCTGACTGAAAAATCAACCTGTTATTTTATAGTATACCCTGAAATGTTTTTTCATAATACTCTATACTCTGGCGGCCTGTCTCCTGTACGTAAAAAACAACCCGGGGAAATCCCCTTTTTTCGCAAAAGAAAAAGACGACCTGCCTCAGCAGATCGTCTTTTTAACAAAACCGGCAACGTTCATCTGCCGTATTATCTTCATTCAGCGGAAACGGCAGATT
>CAMNJG010000221.1 GCA_946541285.1 uncultured Clostridia bacterium | reverse complement strand
GGATCGCGATATCCTGGAAGCCGGGAACCGCGCAGGAACTGCCGGAATAAAAGGCCAGAACCCCTGCCTGACCGCAATCCTCTTTTCGAGACGGTTTTTTTAGAACAAAAATGGACACCGGGATTGTTTCTACGGAGGAAATTCGGATGTGGCATGTACTGAAAACCTTTTTCAGGAGAGTGGTCAGTTTGCGATATTACCTGATGGATCCGGACCGGCCGAAACGGAAGAAAATCCTGATTATCTCTGGTATAATATATCTGCTGTCTCCGATCGACCTGGTGCCGGAACCGGTTTTCGGTCTCGGCCTGATCGATGATGTGGTGCTGTGGATTTTTCTCCTGTCCCATCTGGCGGAGGAGCTGGACGTCTATCAGGGGAAAAGCGGTATCTCCAGAGAAGCGCGGCGCAGGTACCGTGGAACAAAGATCTGGGAATCAGAGGCAGCAGTGGTTGAAGAAGAGGAAACACAATCGGAGGGAGAGAAGAAAAATTGATCAGTGTACCTGGGTATGAAATGGGCGGAATCCTGTTTTCCGCGGAGCAGATCCATGAAAGAGTCAGAGAACTCGGCCAGCAGATTTCAGAGGACTACAGAGGTCAGTCCATTACAGTTGTGGGAATCCTGAAGGGTTCGTTTGTGTTTATGGCGGATCTGATCCGGGAAATCGACGCGGATGTCACGGTGGACTTTATGGAAGTTTCCAGTTATGGTAACGCGACGAAGTCTTCCGGCAATGTGAAGATCAAAAAGGACCTGGATTCTTCGCCGGCCGGGAGGAATATCCTGATCGTGGAAGACATTATTGATTCCGGTAATACACTGAAATATCTCCGGGATACGTATCTGGCAGGAAAAGGACCGGCTTCTGTACGGATTGTCACGCTCCTGGACAAGCCTTCCAGGAGGACCGCGGACGTACAGGTGGATTATACCGGATTCCAGATTGAGGATCTGTTTGTCATCGGTTATGGTCTGGATTACGCGCAGCAGTTCCGTCAGCTGCCGTATATCGCGTATCTGGAAGAATCGGAGCAGGACGTTTTGTAAAGGAACAGGAGACATCGAGAATGGAAGATTTCAACAAGATTATCGAATTTACCAATGTAAAACCGCAGGCGACCGTCGGAGATATCCGGAGCCTGTGCGCGCAGGCACTGATCCACAAGTACAGAGCAGTCTGTGTCAACAGCGCGTTTGTGGAACCATGCTATAAGGAACTGCGTCAGCACCCGGAAGTGGTGATCGTGTCAACCGCCGGATTTCCGTTCGGCGCAGCTTCCGTCAGAGCCAAGATCTATGAGGCGATTGTCGCCGGGGAACAGAATGCCGGTGAGATTGATTATGTCCTGAATATCGGTTATGTCAAAGAACGCAAGGATAAGGAAACCCGCAGCGAGATCCGTCAGATTGTCCGCAATACCGCAGGTCTGTGCAAAGTCAAGATCATCATCGAAGCACCTGTCCTGACGGAAGAAGAAATCGTCCGCGTAACCACGATGGCGGCGGAAGAAGGCGCGTACTGTATTAAGACCGCGACCGGTTTCAGCGGTCCGACGACGCCGGAGATGGTCAGGACGATCAAGCGTACCCTCGGCAACCAGAAGAAGGATGAACCGATCCTGATTAAGGCGGCAGGCGGGATCAAAACGCCGTCTGATGTCAATGAGATGGTCAAGGCCGGCGCGGATCTGATCGGTACCTCCACCATAATCGAATTCTGATAATACTTCTGAGAAAAAACGGGCCCCGGTTTCATTCCTGAAACCGGGGCTTTCGTGTGTATAAGCAAAAATTTCCTGAAATTCGATCTCTGCGTTAGAGGGATTCTTTTTTCAGTTCGTTGATACAGTTGGAGCAGACGTTTTTCCCGTGGATCACGCGGATGTCTTTCGCGTTTCCGCAGAATACACAGGCCGGCTCGTATTTTTTCAGCATGATGAAATCTTCATCGACAAAGATCTCGATCGGATCATGGATGCTGATGTTGAGATTCCGTCTCAGTTCGATAGGGATAACGATTCTTCCAAGTTCATCAACTTTTCTTACAATACCTGTTGCTTTCACTTTGCTCTCCTTTTTTCTGCCCTGCCCGAGGGCGGTGGACCTGAGAAAAATTAATTAATTAAAACAGTTTTTTTCAGGACTCTTTGCCGCTGAAAAGCTGTTTGATGGCGATCAGGGCGTTGATCAGACTGACCATGGCTTTTACCGTACTTCTGTTGTTCGCGATGAATTCGGCCATATCGCCGGTGGTTTCCGTAAGAGAGGTCACAGCGCCTTCCGCTTCTTCGGCGGCTTTTGATACCATCCCCGTAAGGACGCTGGTATCCTCTGTGATTTTCTGTACGGATTTGAGTGTCGGGATCAGGGCACAGACCACCCGGATCAGGTGGATCAGAAGTATGATCGCGCATACACCGAGGATGAGAAGGATCCCTTCTCCCAGTGTGATTGTAGTATCCATAACGGACTCCCTGGTTCTGACGCGCTCTGGATTCCGGACTGGATTTCTGTCCGGTCTGTCCATCACGCGGACAGATACCTCTAAAAAAACGTGGAACGCCGGTCCGGGACGGCTGCCCGGAACCGGTAGTCCAGATGTATCAATATGATTTAATCATATTTTTATATTAATTTCAATAATTTAACGAATTTATCCAATAACAGGCAACGAATTTTTTTTCATTACCGGAACGCGTCATCGTGATTGTCCGGTGTTCGGCCAGAATCATATGAGAAAACAATCTCACCTGATGCAGCGTTTTTCAGGGGTTCTTCCGCAACCATTAGTACATTCTGTCATTCTGAGGAGCGAAGCGACG
>CAMNJG010000220.1 GCA_946541285.1 uncultured Clostridia bacterium | reverse complement strand
AGCGCAGGTCGCGCAGTTGATCATGAACTATGATCAGACACTCGCGTAGCGGACGCGGCGGTGTGAAACTGGCAGAATCAAAAGAAACAGCCCGGAAGCAGGGGAGCCCTCCCCTGTTTCCGGGCTGTGCTGTGTGATATGGTCAGAGTCTGTTTCCGCAGTCGCGTGTCGCCGCTGTTGAAAACCCGGCGCTGTTTTATACGCATCTGGAGCAGCACTTTTTATATTTCAGGCCACTGCCGCACGGACACGGATCATTTCTGCCGATTTTCATCTCCGCGTTCGGATCGAGATTCAACGGCAGGCGGAAGTTCCGGACATTCATTTTGGCAGGCGGCATTTCCTTTGGTTTGAAGCCCTTGCAGGACCAGAGGCGCATCCCGTACAGCCAGCCGGTGTAGAGGTTGACAAACAGGGACTGGTCATCCCGGGTACTGAGCGGAACCCCTTCACTTTCCAGGATCATCAGCACCTGCGACAGTGTATCGTCGCACCTGGCCGCGAACGCCAGTCTTTCCAGCAGACGGTCCAGTTTTTCATCTTCTTCCAGTACCGGAACCTCCATTCCGAGCATCCGCGCGAGGAAGTTGCGGAGATAGTATTTATGAATATCGTCGTTCATCACAGGCCCGTCTTTATATGCTTCCATCTCCTTTTCCGTCGGATAGAAGTAATTGTCGCCCGGCATGATTCTTTCCAGGATATTGCAGTAATCCTCCGGGTCCGCGAGTCGTATATCAATGAGATAGTTGTCGCGTCTGTAGAAACCGTCTTCGTCTCCGGCTTTGGTGATCAGCTCTTCTTCTCTGTGAGGGGTCATGTGTTTTCCGTGATTGAGATCCCAGACTTCCCGGATCATCCTGACCGGGAAAATACCGTAAATATGCGCCAGAGCCGAGGCATAACCGATCATTTCCTCTTCTTCCGGGGTCCGGTCCGGATCAGCCTTCTTATGAACCGGCTGTCCTGTAAAAATCCGGTTTTCACGGTTGTCTTTCCGGCTGGCTTCTCTGCCAGCCTCAAAAATCGCGGCGATATCAGACGGCAGGAACGCGACGGCTTCGTCATCACGGTTTTTCAGGAATATCATCCCTTTCTCAAACGGTTCCCGGACGGCTTCCAGTTCTTCCGCAGTTACTGCTTTTCCATCCGCTTCCACGATCTCGTGGACAGCGTCTGAGTAAGCGTTGCCTTCTTCATTAAAATACCGGATCACATCCGATTTGATAATCGCGACCATAAAGTCGACAATATCCTGCTTTTCCTTCGACTCCGGGATATCATACGCGTGGGCGCCGGCAATCTGCGTGAGGCGGAGCTTCGTACACGCGTTCAGACATTCCTCAAGGGTCATATATCCCTCAGTCGTTTTGATACATAAATCTTTTAACTGTTCTTCCATTTCTGATGATTCATCCTCCTGAAAAATAATTTTCTGCAATAAGGGAATTATACTGCATTTCCATACTCCGATAAAGTTAAAAAATTTTGTCTCCTGTCTGAGGACGATAAAAAAGCAGGACAAGCACCCTGGAATGTGGTAAAATATTAGTCGTATTTAACTCGCGATAAGATTGGCATCCATTTTATACGCGATTTGCCTTTCTGTATCCGATTTCCAGAATTCACAGGAGACTGACATGATGAAGATATCCCGAAAAAAACGTTTTGCGCTGCTGATCACTGTGCTGGCTGGCATCCTGCTGATGACCGGCTGCGGCAGTACAGGGGAAAATTCCTCCCGGACGGGGAATGCCGACAGTTCCTTTTCCGCCCGCTCCGAAATCATCGATAATGGCGACGGTTCGTATTCCTGCGATCTTTTTGCCATGGATACCGTCATGAATCTGAAAGCCTTCGGGGAGGAAGACGCGCGGCAGGCTCTGGAAGACGCTTCCGCGGAAATCACCCGTCTCGACCAGGAACTGAATGTCGCCAGTGAATCCAGCGCGGTCTGGGCACTTAACCAGCGCGTGACGGATACCGTGACCGGCGATACGGCAGCGGTGCTGGAACAGTCCCTCCGTCTGGCGGCACTGACCGGCGGGACCTTCGACCCGACCATTTATCCGGTCGTGCGGGCCTGGGGATTCACCACGCAGAACTACCGGGTACCGGAAGCTTCCGAAATTGAAGAACTGCTGACGCATGTCGGTTACGGGAATATCCGCAGTTCCAGGCAGGAAAACGGTGATCTGCAGATTCTGTTTCCTGACGATCAGATGCAGATTGACACCGGCGGCATCGGGAAAGGCTACGCTTCCGAGCGGATCTATGAGATTATGAAACAGGACGGAATCCAGTCTGCGGTGGTTTCACTGGGTGGCAATGTCATGACTATCGGGAAAAAGCCGGACGGCAGCAGGTGGAATGTCGCGATCGAGGATCCTTTCAACAGCGGCGGCAGCGACTATGCCGGTGTGATTCAGCTGAATGATCAGTTTGCCATTACTTCCGGAGGATACCAGCGTTTCTTTGAAGAAAACGGTAAAACCTATATCCATATCATGGATCCGGCGACAGGCCAGCCGGTCGACAACGATCTTTCCTCTGTAACGATCATTTCTGATTCCGGTACGGAGGGGGACGCGCTTTCTACCGCGCTTTATGTCATGGGACTGGACCAGGCTATTTCTTTCTGGAAAACCAGTGAACTGGATTTTGAGATCATCCTGATCGATGCCGACCGGGAAATCTATCTTTCAGAGGGGATCGCGGATCATTTCCACTCTGACAATCCGGACTACCAGAAGCTTCATACAGTCAGCAGATAAGGGGATTTCACCTTTTCATCACAGAAACACTACGGCAGTTTCACAGTAATCGTAAAA
>CAMNJG010000219.1 GCA_946541285.1 uncultured Clostridia bacterium | reverse complement strand
TAACAAAGGCCGCCACTGATTAATCAAAAAGTGATTTTTTATCATTCTGAGGAGCAGACAGCGAAGAATCTTTATAAGATCCTTGCAGACAATTCCAACCTTGCTTCGCTTCGGGGAATTGGTTGCATCTGACCTACCATTGATTTCATTCTGAAATCAGGTTAGGTCATGATTGCTACGCTCAGGATGACAGGACAGAATGTACGACTCGCGTTCCATCACTAATAAATGCGGAAGAACCTTTTTTTTGTGAAAACGGCTTGACATACCCCGATAAGCGTAGTATATTTACTACGACAGATATAGTATGACAGACGTTGTAACGGCAGACGATGTATTGCCAGACGTATAACAGGAATACTGATTATACCGGTTATCATTAATAATTGCCGTAGGGAATTATTATAGCCATGCGTAGCATGGCGTTGATAACCGTATATACTCGGGCTTTGCGCAGCAAAGCCAAATATGCCATAGCATATTTCTAACGATAAGAAAGGCAATTAATATCGTTAGCGAGTATAAGTGGTTAGCGTTCATCAGAGGATGAACAGCCGGATCGTTTTTCCGGCATGGTCCGGAGAAACCGCGGAAAAAAAGAAGGTGATGATTTGATTCAGATCAGCAGTGATGTCATACGGGGATACAATGACACCATGATCCTGTATCTTCTGTCTGATCAGCCGTCTTACGGATATGAGCTGTCAAAAAAGATCCGTGAGATGACGGGAGGCAAGTACGCGATCAAGGAAACAACGCTGTACTCGGCCTTTAACCGGATGGAGAAAAACGGTTATGTCACGTCGTTCTATCAGAATGCCAGTAACGGCAAGCGCCGGACGTATTATCAGATTACGGACGAGGGCAGGGCCTTCTACCGGGAAAAATGTGAGGAATGGAAGCTGACGAAAGAAGTTGTCGAATGTTTTATTGCTGAATAAAAGAAGGCCGGAAACTGTCGGGAAAAGGATTTTCAGGAAGGAGAGGGATATGGATACAATCAGGAATTATCTGGAGTCGATGTTCGCGCAGCTGCCGAACACTCCGGAGGTCTGGAGAGCGAAAGATGAATTACTGCAGATGATGGAGGATCGTTATCATGATCTGCTGGAAGAGGGGAAAAGTGAGAATGAGGCGGTCGGTACGGTGATCGCGGAGTTTGGGAATCTCGATGAAGTGGCAGACACGCTGGGGATCGTAACGTTGATCCGGAATCCGGAGGCGGCGGAAGACCGGCCGGAAATGACGCTGCCGGAAGCGGAAGAAATGATTGACAGCTGCTCCATGACCGGGCTGCTGCGGGGGCTGGCCGTGTTTCTGTTCATCATTTCGCCGGTTGGTTATAATCTGGCGGATTCTTTTTTCAGGCAGGCCGGTTTCACAGTAGGCGGACTGATTTTCATGACCGTGTGTGTAGTGGCGGGGATTGGCCTCCTGGTTTTCAGTGGCGTACTCAATCATAAATGGAAAGAAATCCGGCACATCCCGTACCGCATCGATTCCCTGACGGCCAGTGAAATCTACCGGCAGAAAGAAGATTACCGGGTGACATATGCTTTGCTGAAAACGATCGGCATTGTCCTGATTGTGGTCAGCTTTGTACCGGCAGCGATCTTCGAGGCGCTGGGACTGCCGGAGGTCGTTGAAGACGGAGTCGGCGGTTCGCTCTGGCTGGTGCTGGTCGGTGCCGGTGTGATGATGCTGATCTACGCGTCAGGAAAAAACAGCGTTTACGAGGAAATCCTGAAAATGAATGACCGGTCGACGATCGCGGGCAGCCATGTCCCGCGTTCAGGGGGAGAAGTGGTATATACCAGTAAAAGAGTGGAGACGGTCATGTCTGTTTACTGGCACACGGTAACCTGCCTGTACCTGATCTGGAGTTTCCTGACGTTCCACTGGTGGAAAACATGGATTATCTGGCCGGTCGCGGCGATCATCCACAGTCTTCTGAAGAGTGCTTTCGGCAGGAAAGAAGAGTAGGGAATAGTTGACGGCCTGCGGAAATTGCATAAGTTTTTTCGGACAGTTCTTACAGGGAGGGAAAAACAATGAAAAAGAATGTATATCTGACCATTATTACCATTATCACGGTTCTCGCCATCGTCCTGGGAGTCCTGTGGCGTTTTACCCCGCTGACAGGGATTTCCCCGCCGTGGGAGCATACGGAGCGCAGCTCAGAAGACAGTGATCGTGACCTCAGAATTACAAAAACATGGGGAGCACAGGAGCTGGGCGATTGCCAGTCCATCCATCTGTCTCTCGACGCGGCTGACGTCATACTGGAAACGGGCGGGCAGAGTGAAATCCGTTTTGAAGGAAATGAAAAAATCATGCCGGAAGTCCGGGCGGAAAACGGGCAATGGACGGTAAAGCAGAAGGAAAAAAAGACGTATTTTACAGGTGTACAGGATCTTTATGAAAACAACCGGCTGGTCATTACCGTTCCGGAAGGGAGCCTGCAGGAACTGGTGGAACTGGAAGCAGACGCCGGAGATGTGGATATGAAAGGGCTGCATGTCCAGACGCTGAGCATTGAAGTGGACGCGGGTGACCTGGATCTGGAAAAAATGGACATCCAGAAGCTGGTACTGGATGTGGATGCCGGGGATATTGATGTGCTGGATACGACCTTTACGGAAGGAAAGATCGATGCGGATATGGGCAATGTGAAGGTGATGAACGGTGTGTTCAATGATGTTTCGGTGGATCTGGACGCGGGTGATGTCGAGATTCATTCCGCGGTATCCCTGGAAGACGCGGACCTGAACCTGAACGTGGATATGGGAGAGATCCGTGTCAATGGACAGAGCAGCGGGAAAGCATTTCAGCAGCAGGGCGCTTCGGG
>CAMNJG010000218.1 GCA_946541285.1 uncultured Clostridia bacterium | reverse complement strand
CGATCCCGGTCGGGATATGCGTCAGGCGCACGGCGGAATCGGTCGTATTGACACACTGGCCTCCGTTACCGGATGCCCTGTATACATCCACGCGGACATCATTCGGATCGATCTCCACTTCCACATCATCCACTTCCGGCAGTACCGCCACCGTCGCCGCAGACGTATGAATCCGGCCGCTGGACTCGGTTTCCGGTACCCGCTGGACCCTGTGCACGCCACTCTCATATTTGAGCCGGGAATAGGCACCCTTTCCCTTGATAAGGATAACCGCTTCCTTGACACCGCCCATGCCGGTTTCGTTCATGTCCGCGATCTCGGTCTTCCAGCCCCTGCGCTCCGCGTATCTCATGTACATTCTCATGAGATCCGCCCCAAACAGCGCGGCTTCCTCTCCACCGGTCCCGGCGCGGATTTCCAGGACAACATTTTTCTGGTCATTCGGGTCTTTTGGAAGCAGGAGTTTCTTCAGTTCCTCTTCCAGTACGGTGACTTCCTTTTCCAGATCGGACAGTTCCATCTTGGCCAGTTCCCTGATCTCGTCATCGGAACTGCTGTCTCCCAGGATCGCCTTGTCATCCGCGATATTTTCCACAATCTTTTTATATTCGGTATACTTCTGAACAATCGGCTCCAGTTCCCCGATCTCCCTGGCATAGCCCTGCCAGCGGCTCTGATCCGCAATGACCTGAGGATCAGAAACCTTCATGCTCAGTTCTTCATATTTGCTCTGGATAAAATCAAGTTTATCATACATATGCTGTCTTTTCTCCTGCTGCTTCGTCTGCAGTTCCTTTATCTGTCCGGCTTTTCTCTGATCCACCGTTTTTTCGCATTCGTTCCATTATACCACAACCTGTCTGTCAGGAAACAGATTTGTCATAGATAAGAAAAAAACCGGAATAACAATTCCGGCTTGGTTCTTCATTATTCGATATTGAACTTTTTCTTGAACTTCTCTACACGTCCGCCTCTGTTGACAAACTTCTGCTGGCCTGTATAGAACGGATGGCAGGCAGAGCAGATATCGAGTCTGAGCTCCGGCTGTGTGGACATTGTCTCAAAAGAGTTACCGCATGCACATGTTACCTTGCATGTTACATATTCTGGATGGATCCCCTGTTTCATGTTTTCACCTCTTCTCGCGTGAAGCGTTGATTAAACTCACGTTATCGTCGGGTTTTAAGTAGTAATATAAAATAGCTTTGTTATCATATCACACCGGATTGCGGCGCGCAAGCGTTTTTTGCGCTTCCGGGCAGGATCAGCGTCTCCTGGTACAAATCACGCGGTCAAGGCCTGCCAGGTCCCGGATCACTTCCGTCTCCCCGTAATGCCCGTCCTGCTTCAGCAATGAAGAAACCGCCCCGGCCTGATCCGACCCGATCTCCAGAAGCAGGAGCGCGCCCGGTCTCATATACTGCCACGCTTCCTCCGCGAGAATCCGGTAAAAGTCCAGTCCGTCCTCTCCGCCATCCAGCGCGATCCCCGGTTCGTGCGCTGCGACTTCCGGCTGCAGGGTCGGGATAATCGCTGCCGGGATGTAAGGCGGATTGCTGAGGACCAGATCAAAAACAGGGGGTTGCGGCCATTCCCTGAAACAGGTAAAAAGATCACTTTTCAGAAAAGTCATCCGGTCTGCCACACCGTTCTGTTCCGCGTTTTCTCCCGCGATGCTCAGCGCGTCCTCACTGATGTCGCAGGCAGTCACCTCTGCCTGCGGGAGATAATACGCGCAGGACACCGCGATCGCTCCGGAGCCGCAGCACATATCAAGAATCTGCTGCCCGGAGTCCATTTCTTTTGCTTCCTGAATCGCCCTCTCCACCAGAATTTCCGTATCCTGACGGGGGATCAGGACTGACGGACTGACACGAAACGGCAGGCCCATAAATTCCTGGGAGCCGGTAATATACTGCAGGGGTTCCCTACGGCATCTGCGCTGCAGATGCTGTAAATAACGGGCCGCGCATTCCGGATCGCACGGCCCGTCTTTGTGTATGAATAAAAAGCTGCGTGTTTTTCCGGTCGCTTCCAGCAGGAGCTGTTCCGCGTCAATCCGGGCATCCGGGACGCCTGCTTCCTGCAGGATGCGAGTCCCTGTTTTCAGAAGACTTCCGTAGGTTTCATTCATCCGCTGCCTGCTTTTCTGTTTTTCTGCCGACGTCGGAAGGATTCATGATTTCATTGAGGTCATACAGATACTGCTGTCTGGCCGCGTATATTTCCCCCGGCCACAGTCCCTGTGATTTCCCGTTCTCTCCCATCGGCATGGCCTCCGATGGTACTTCTTCCGGCTCGCCAAACAGGTCATTCAGTGTCAGCGGCCTCTGCGGCGGTTCTTCCTCCGCAGCCGGCTTTACCGTCTCAGGGAACGTCTCCATTCCCGCGGGTTCCGTCTCCAGGTCATCATTGATCAGTGCCTCCAGAGAGAGCGGCTCGTCTTCATCCTGATTTCCGGTTCCCGCTTCAGGGGAAGCCAGTTTCGGGGTTTTCCGCTGTACCGGATTTCCTTCAGAATCCACATCATAAATCCGCTCTGCCGGCGGCCGGTCCATCAGACACGCCCTGACTGCGACGATCGCCACCTGCAGCTGTGATTCATCCGGGACACGTGTAGTAATCGTCTGCATCAGCAACCCTGGCACGCTCAGAATCCTGACCACCATGGAATCACTTCTGCCTGCCCAGCGGAGGACTTCATACGAAACCCCGGCAATCACCGGAATCAGCAGAAGCCGGGAAAGAATCCGGACGGCCAGATTGGGCCATCCAAGGAAAGAAAACAGCAACAGGCTGATAATCAGGACAAACATCAGGAAACTGGTTCCACATCTCGGATGGAGACGCTCAAATTTCATGCAGTTTTCG
>CAMNJG010000217.1 GCA_946541285.1 uncultured Clostridia bacterium | reverse complement strand
CTGTCATCATGCCAGCAGTCAATCGTATGGATGACGAAAGGACTGTCCCCGGTTTCCGGAAGCAGGGTGACCGCTTCCAGATGGCTGTGATCGCCGTGGTCATGGCTTTTCAGCGCAAGTCCCGCGCTGACATGCAGTTCCGGATATCCCGGTACGCCGGTATATGGATCAATGACAATGCTGTGTCCCTGGCATTCCAGACGGAAACAGGAATGTCCCAGCCATGTGATTTTGATCATTGTAATTCCCTCCTGTATGAATCGATGGCTCTTTTCATTTTTTATACAGACTGCAGGAAAGCCCTGTAAGCCTTATAACCCTGGTAAATATCATATTTGCTGGATATCTCGCATGGGGCGTGCATGCACAGTACCGGGACTCCGCAGTCAAGAACATTCATGCCCCTGTCCGCGAGGAGGTACGCGATCGTGCCGCCGCCGCCTTCATCAACCTTGCCGAGTTCCGAAAACTGGTATTCCACTCCTGCGGCGTCAAAGATCCCACGGACCTGTCCGACGAATTCCGCGTTGGCGTCGGATGCGCCGGATTTCCCGCGCGCGCCTGTATATTTGTTGATATTGATTCCCTTACCCATGAAAGCAGAGTTCTGCTTTTCCATGACTTCCGGATAATTCGGGTCAAAGGCTGCGGTAACATCCGCGGACAGGACCCGGGAAGCGGAAAAGGTCTGCTGAAGGGCGTATGGACTGATGATCCCTGTCTTTTCCAGGAGCATCATGACAAACAGCTCGAAATTCCGGGAAGCCATGCCGGTATTGCCGACACTGCCGATTTCTTCTTTGTCAGAGAAAATACACACTGCAGTCCGCTCCGGGACGGTATCCAGGTCGAGCATCGCCATCAGGCCCGGATACGCGCATACACGGTCGTCCTGGCCGTATCCTGCCACCATGCTCCCGTCGAAACCGAGGGATCTCGCTCTGGCCGCGGGAACCGCTTCGATCTCGGCACTGGTGAAGTCTTCCTCCTCCATACCGTATTTATCTTTCAGGATTTTCAGTACGCCGGCTTTGATTTTGCTTTCCTCGGCTTCACTGTCCGGGATGGAGCCAGTGATGATATTCAGCTTTTCTCCATGGACTCCTTCGGAAAGTTTTTTCGCGTTCTGTTTTGCCGCCAGATGCGGGAGCAGGTCGGAAATCAGGAAAACCGGATCGTTTTCGTCTTCACCGATACAGATTTCCTGTGTACGGCCGTCGCGGAATGCCACGACGCCGTGGAGCGCGAGCGGGACAGTGGTCCACTGATATTTTTTGATGCCGCCATAGTAGTGGGTCTTAAAGAGGGCGAGACCACTGTCCTCATACAGAGGTTCCTGTTTCAGGTCCAGACGGGGGCAGTCAATGTGCGCACCTACCGCGTTGAATCCTTCTGTCAGGGCGTCGTTTCCCACGACCGCCATATAGACGGACTTCCCGTGATTGATATAGTAGACTTTATCACCGGGTTTCAGTGAAGTCATCTGCCCGATATCCTGAAAACCGGCAGCGTCTGCCATATTCCGGATTTCACGGGCCGCTTCCCGTTCTGTTTTGGCGGCGTTGATGAAATCAATGTAACCATCTGCGAAATCCATGATCGCGTTTTTTTCCTCTTCAGTAACGGCTTCCCAGCCTTTCTTTTTTTCGTCAGCCATTCATTTCCTCCTGTATGCTGTGTATGTTTTTCTGAGTTCCCTGAAAAGATTATCACAGGCTATCTTTTTTTTCAACAGGGCCGAGTCTGTCCACTGCGTCTTTCAGCTGGAGCAGTGCCTGTTCCAGTGTGCTCCGGTGGCAGGCGGCGTTCAGCCGCTGGAATCCGTTTCCCTCCGGGCCGAACATGGAACCGCCGTCCAGCCACAGGCCTGCTTCGTCAACGATAAAACGATCCAGTTCTTCCGCGTTCATGCCGAGACAGCTCATGTCAAACCAGAGCAGATAAGTGCCTTCCGGACGGGTAAAACCGATCTGCGGCAGGGACTCGTTGAGAAAATGTTCTGTGAACTCGATGTTTTCCATAATATATGACCGGAGCCCGTCCAGCCATTCATCACCATCCCGGTAGGCCGCTTCACAGGCGGCTGCGCCCAGGACGTTGAGATGGAAACAGCCGGTGGCGGTCAGTTCTTTCTGGAACGCGTGGCGCAGTTCCCGGTCGGGAATGATGATGTTCGACGCCTGCAGTCCGGCGAGATTAAAGGTTTTGCTTGGAGCCGTGCAGATCACGTACTGCAGGTCCCGTCCTTCCGCGGCACGGTGCAGGGGTGTGAATGTCCTGCCCGGCCAGACAAAATCACAGTGGATTTCGTCAGATACGACCAGAACCCGGTGTTTTTCACAGATGCGGACCACCTCCTCAAGTTCTTCCGGTGTCCAGACCCGGCCGACCGGGTTGTGCGGACTGCAGAGAATGTACATTTTTACATGGTTTTCGGTAATTTTTTTCTCCATATCCTCCGGATCCATCCGCCAGGTTCCGTTTTCGTATATCAGCGGAGAGTTGACGACACGGCGGTCATTGTTTTCAATGGAAGTGGTAAAAGGATAGTAGACCGGCCGGTTGATCAGAATGGCGTCCCCGGGCTCTGTAAAAGCTCTGACTGCCTGGCAGATCGCGAAGACAACGCCTGGTGTCTGGAGCATCCATTCCTTTTTATACACAGTATTAAAATGTCTTTGAAACCATCCGGTGACTGCTTCATAATAACGGTCTTCCAGCAGGCCGTAGCCGTAGATGGCGTGGTCTGTTTTTTTCCTGAGTGCTTCCGTGACCGGATCAGGAACCGGGAAGTCCATATCCGCGACCCACAGGGGCAGCAGTCCTTCTTTCTGACGCATCATGGCGGCGCCATCGTATTTCATGCAGGATGTGCCGCGCCGGT
>CAMNJG010000216.1 GCA_946541285.1 uncultured Clostridia bacterium | reverse complement strand
CAATCGGGAAAAGAGGCAAGTGAACTGTATAATTTATTAAACTACAGTTCCTAACCTGGTCTGCCAGATTTCGATGGACTATGAGATGCTGTCCGCAAAAAACTGACAGGACGCAGAAGAACCTGTCCTCTGCGTCCTGCCAGTTTTGCATTGTTTGTTTTTAGGAGAGTTTATGAAAAGAAAAGAATTTCTGATATGCATTCGCCATGTCTCCGGGAACTCTGTACGCTTCCCTTCGACACCTATAGAATACCTCTGCTGCGTGTTCAATTTTCATTGGCTTTGTGAAACTGTCGTGTTTCTTTTATGATGAAACGGTGAAGAAGATCACAGGCCCGCCAGATAATTTTTCAGTTCCTCAATATACCGTTCCCCCATCGGTGACCGTGGAAAATGCTTTTTCGTAATATACCCGATTTCCATCTGACTGTTCTGATGCTCTTCATCCGCTTCAAACGGCACTGCGATAAAATCCGCCCCATTGAGTTCCTCGCAGATAATACCGGAACAGAGTGTGTACGCGTTGAGAGCGACCATGAGATTCAGGTTGGTCGCCCGGTCGCTGGTGTGGATCATCCGTTCGTACTCATTGGTGCTGAGGATTTCTTCCGAATAATAGAAAGAGCTGTTCTTCTGTTCAAAAAACAGCGCCGGATAATCCCGGAGCTGATCGAAGCGGATCGATTGCTCCCCCGCCAGCGGATGGTCTTTATAAAGATACACAAAGGCCTGCACCGTGATCAGACTGTGAAATTCCAGATCATGGTCCCGGAAGAGCTTTGTCATCAGCGTCCTGTTGAAATCGCTCAGATACAGTATCCCGATTTCACTGCGGAAGGTACTGACATCCCGGATGACATCATAAGTCGTCGTCTCCCTCAGGGAAAACTCATACTTTCGCATATCGGTATTCTGTACCGCGGACACAAACGCTTTTACCGCGAAAGAATAATGCTGTGCGGAAACCGCGAATTTCTGCCGGATCGCGTCTTTTTTCCCGTATTTGTCCCGCAGAATTTCATATTGCTGATAAACCTGCCTTGCGTAAACCAGGAACTCACTGCCATCATTCGTTAACGTGACCCCCCTGCCGCTTCGCAGAAAGATCGTAATCCCCAGCTCTTTCTCCAGTTCCCGGACTGCGCTGGTCAGAGACGGCTGTGAAACATAGAGGGATTCTGCCGCTTTATTCATGGATCCCTGTTCAGAGATTTCGATAATATAATGAATCTGCTGTAATGTCATAACCGCTGCTGTCTCCTTCCTGCGCGCCTTCCGTTATTTGTTGTTATCTGACCGCTTCAAAAGCATAGTCCAGGGCCGCGATCAGATCATTCACGTTTTCAATGCCGATGGACAGACGGATCGTATTCGGTTTAATCCCCTGATCCAGCAGTTCTTCCTCTGTCAGCTGAGAATGCGTCGTACTGGCCGGATGGATCACGAGAGACTTGGAATCCGCCACATTGGCGAGCAGGGAAAAGATCGGGAGGTGATCGATCCATTTCTTTGCCTTGTCCGCGTCTCCTTTGATTTCAAAAGTAAAGATTGAGCCGCCTCCATCCGGCAGGTACTTCTCGTAAAGTGGATGGCTGGTTTCTGTCTCAATGGACGGATGATGAATCGCCTCCACCTGTTCCTGGCCTTTCAGGTAGTCGATGATTTTCAGCGCGTTGCTGACATGACGTTCCACCCGGATTGACAGTGTTTCCAGGCCCTGCAGGAACAGGAAGGAATGGAACGGTGACTGGGTGGAACCGGTATCCCTCAGAAGAATCGCGCGGATATAGGTGACAAAAGCGGCCGGACCGGCGGCTTCCGCGAAAGACACCCCGTGATAGCTCGGATTCGGCTCTGAAATCCACGGATATTTGCCGGACACCTTCCAGTCAAAACTCCCCCCTTCGACGATGACACCGCCGATGGCCGTCCCGTGCCCGTTAATGAATTTCGTCGCGGAATGTACCACGATATCCGCTCCATATTCAACCGGACGCACCAGATAAGGTGTCGCGAAGGTGTTATCCACGACCAGCGGCAGATCATGCCGGTGCGCGATTTCCGCGACCGCTTCGATATCAATAATATTGGAATTCGGATTACCCAGCGTCTCGATAAAAATCGCTTTCGTATTGTCCTGAAGCGCCGCTTCAAAATTCTCCGGCTCCTCCGGATCGACAAATGTGGTCGTAATCCCGCTGGTCAGCGGCAGTGTATGCTCCAGAAGATTGAACGTTCCTCCGTAGATCGTCTTTGCCGCGACGATATGTTCCCCTGCTTTCGCCAGCGCCTGGATCGTATAGGTAATCGCGGCCGCTCCGGAGGCGACCCCCAGTCCTGCCGAACCATTCTCCAGAGAAGCAATTCTCTGTTCAAAAATATCCTGCGTCGGATTGGTCAGTCTTCCATAAATGTTTCCCGCGTCCGCCAGGCCAAACCGGTCTGCCGCGTGCTGCGCGTCATGGAAGACATAAGATGATGTCGCGTAAATCGGTACCGCTCTCGCGTCAGTGACCGGGTCAGCCTGCTCCTGGCCGATGTGAAGCTGTCTGGTTTCAAAACTCCATTCTGCTGTATTATTGATATCCTTTGCCATTTTATGCCTCCTGTATCATTACGCCCGGCTTTCGGACCGGGTGGATTCGTTCTGTTTTTCAGTGGATTGTCTGTATTATATATTCCTACCAAATTACTGTCTAATACAGCAAAACAAGATCCTGTTATAAATCCAGTTTATAGCAAAAGTATCAGTTATATCATCAGGTAATAAGAGTTTTCACAACGTCAGGATCGGAAACGACGTGGCGCATTTCCGGGCAATTATTACTGTTCAGTAAACGATCAGATATGGAATGGAGTCGTGAAGGCAGCTCCGTCCGAGCCATTTTG
>CAMNJG010000215.1 GCA_946541285.1 uncultured Clostridia bacterium | reverse complement strand
GGGGCTTCCCTGTAGTGATTGAGGTAAAGGTAAATCCCTCCCCCGCGTAAAACAATGGCGTATCCCCAGTGTCCGTCGGGACAATCGAAAAGAATATGCTTCTGCAGCATTGCCCGGAATTCCCTGATTAGTCTCACAACACAATCGCAGTATTCTCTGCTGTATGATTCTCTTCCCGCTTTCCAGGCTTCTTCCAGACAGTCCAGAGCGCGGAACACATCCTCCGCCGTTTTTATATACTCCTCTGCAAACAATTGATCCAGATCTAATGTCTTTGCATTCACCATCGGTTTAATCCTCCTCTCGCCAGATGCCATACAGATCATGATTTACCTCCGCCGAATAATAATGCCCGATTGTCGAAGGCGCATTATACAGGGCAGCCAGCAGGTATTGTTTGATGTTTCTCACCTTCGTCGTATTTTTCTTCATGCACTCAAACACGTACTGCACATGCATCATGTTCAGCTTCAAAAGCCTGCTTTTGACAATCTCAACCGGAACAGGCTCCCCTCCGATAACCACCCGTTTTCGTTTGGAACAGATCGTGTCCACCATCAATGCAACCAGCCCGTCCACATCCTCCTTCTGGTATGTCTGGCAGAGAATGTCATACTCAATATTTTCCCTGACCAGATCCTGATACGCGTAGTAAATCTCAATCTCATCCTCATCGGATCGTTCATCTATGCCGCTCCTGTCCGTATCAGATTGATTGGATTGAGTCTCACTCCATTCAGTCTGATTTGTATCAGTCTCTTTTACATCAGTCTTGTTTATATCAGTATTATTACGGTCTGTTTCGCAGACCTCTTGAAGTCCATTTTCCAGACTTCCTGAAGTCTGATCTATAGACTTGCAGAAGTCTGTTTTCTGGACTTCCTGAAGTCTATTTTCTGGACTTCTTGAAGTCTGTTTTTTAGACTTCAGTGAAGAATCGGGGGTTCCCGCGGTGTCTGGCTCCTCCCGAAGCATAAAATTCTTCACATAAATGATGTTGGCCTTGCCGAGTCCCAGCCTCTTTTTCTCAATCAGGCCGATCCCTTTCTGCGTATCCAGCTCCGCCAGCAGATTAACTGCCGTCTGCTTACAGCAGCCCATCAGTTCCCTGGCGTCATCAATCGTAAAAATGATATAGACCCGGTCCTCTTCATCAAACCATTGATTCTTTACAGACAATGCCATCCGGTCCAGCATCAGCCCATAGAGTACCTTTGCCTCACAGGACAGCTTTTTGAAAAAGGGATCCGTAAAAAGGATCTTCGGAATCCGATAGAAACTGTAGGCTTCCGCCTGCATTCCGTAATAATAGTCAAATGTTGCCGTGCGACTCACGAGATCACCCCCTTCCTTTATGATTTTTCTATCGCCGTCGCTTTATTCCTGCTCGCCCTTCCACCGTTCGAGGAGCTCATATATGATTTCCTCAATTTGTTCCCCGTCATATTCCGGAGGAAAGATCTGATCGATCCGCTTTGATTTCAGGCTGACTTTCCTGCGGTAGCCATTTCCTAAAATCAGAGTCTCTGCACTGTCCAGCGTCAGAACATGATCTTCCTGATGCTCTTTCAGCTGTTGTGCCGTTCTTCCGGATGGCAGTTTTCTATACTGCCGGAAGATTTTTAATATCCATCCCTGTTCCTTTTCGTTTAAAAAGCTGAGCCAGTAGCCTGCCTGTATTGTCATTTTGCCGTTGTCAATCAGATTCAACAGATCTTCGTGAAGATAGCTCAGACGGATATATCTATATACCTTTCTGGTGTTATCCCCATACTTTTTTCCAATTGCGTCTGATGTTAAATCACCTTTCCTCCCCTGATGTTTCATCATCTCCATCTGGAGTCGGTAAGCCCTTGCTTTTTCACTGGGTAAAACATTTGTCCGTTGGATATTGCTGTAGATCATAATATCCACCGCCTCCTCATCAGACATTTCACGAATCAGAACTGGAACCTTAAATAATCCTGCGATCTCTGCCGCGTGCCTCCTTCTATGGCCGGAGATGATCTCATACCCTCCTCCCTCCTTTGGCCTGACTGTCAGCGGAACCAGGATCCCTTTATCCCGAATACTCTGAATCAGTTCCGCCATGTCTTCATCGTCAGTGACGCGAAAAGGATGATTCTCAAAATCATGGAGTTCCTTCGTCATCACTTCTACCGCATCCGCCTGCACCGGAGTTTCTCCGAAGAGATCATCATAAGAATTCAGCTTGATCTCCGGTTTACTCCGTTTCATTGTTTTACCTGCCATCTCCTGCCACCTCCCCAGCCAGACTTCTGTATGCTTCCGCCACTTTCCCCCGTGGATCATAAGTAAAGATACTGCACCCGGATGCACTTGCTTCCGAAGCCCGCACCGAAAATGGGATCTGTGTCTGGAAGATACGGATGTGATTTCCGTAGGTTTCATAGATCAGGGAAATGATTTCCTTCGCATAATTTGTCCTTGCATCTACCATGGACAGCAATATCCCCTCCATTTTCAGCCTCCGGTTGATCTGCCTTCGGACCTTACTCACCGTAAGAAGAAACTGCTCCAGCCCCTTAGCCGGAAGATAAGCAGCCTGCACCGGGGTTATGATTTCGTCCGCCGCAGCAAGCGCATTGATTGTCAGCATACCGAGAGAAGGCATACAGTCTATGATGGTATAGCTGTATTCCTTCCGTAATTCCTGAATTGCCATCTTCAGAAACAGCTCCCGGCTCATCAGATTCACCATGGAGACCTCCAATCCGGCCAGCTCGATATTTCCGGGAATCAGATCCAGACCTTCCGTGTGATGTAAAACAGCCGCTCTGAAGGTTTGTGACAAATTGTCACAAAGTTCAGGATTTTCTTCATCCCTCTCACAAGTCATCGCCACATCAGCTTCGTTTCCATATTCCCCAAAGTCAGCTGTACCGCTTTGTGACAAA
>CAMNJG010000214.1 GCA_946541285.1 uncultured Clostridia bacterium | reverse complement strand
GCATCCTACATATTCGTATATTCCATCAGAAACAGATCGACTTCCTTCGCGCAGGCCCGGCCCTCTGCGATGGCCCAGACGACCAGAG
This sequence comes from uncultured Clostridia bacterium, assembly GCA_946541285.1. Taxonomy (GTDB): domain Bacteria; phylum Bacillota; class Clostridia; order Peptostreptococcales; family Anaerovoracaceae; genus RUG708. The sequence continues at coordinate 2,837 of CAMNJG010000214.1, read as the reverse complement.
AAGAGCCCCGGCGCGCGTCCCCGGCGGCAAACACTCCCGGTACATTCGTCGCGTACTGTCCTTCACCGGTCTTCAGGGTACCATTCCCTGCCCTGGTGACACCGAACGAGTCGGCAACGTAATCTTCACATCCGGCAAAACCGGCCGCGAGGATCAGCAGGTCGCATGGGATGGTTTCCTCGCTTCCCTGGATTTCGGTAATCGTTCTCCTGCCGTTTTTATCAGTACTCTTGACAATCTGTATGGTGACGATCTCCCGGACGTTTCCTTCCTCATCTTTCCGGATCTCTTTGACAGTAGAGGAAAACATCCTCGGATCCGCGCCAAACAGTGCCATGGCTTCTTCCTGTCCGTAGTCCCGCCGGTAGATACGGTCCTTCAGCGGCCAGGAGCTGGCGCTGCTCTGTTCCGGCCCCTTTGGGTTCCGGTCAAGCTGAACGATACTTTTACACCCCTGCCGGATGGCGGTTCCCACACAGTCATTTCCGGTATCGCCTCCGCCGACTACTACGACATCCCGGCCTTTCGCGTTCATGGAGGTTTCCCGGATCATTCCCAGGACGGATTTTGTGGACTCTGTCAGGTAATCCACCGCGTAAACGATCCCTTTCGCGTCCCTTCCCGGAACCTCTACATCCCTTGGAATCCTGGAACCGCAGCACAGGACCACCGCGTCATACTCATCCACCAGATTTCCTGCGGAAAGATCTTTTCCCACATCCGCGTTTAAAAGAAATTCCACGCCTTCCGCTTCCATCAGATCCGTCCGCCTCTGAACCACCGATTTGTCGAGCTTCATGCCGGGAATCCCGTACATCAGCAGTCCTCCGGGACGATCCGCTTTTTCAAATACCGTCACACTGTGCCCGCGCTTGTTGAGACAGTCCGCAACTGCCAGGCCCGCGGGTCCGGAGCCGACCACGGCTACCCGCTTTCCGGAACGGATCTCAGGTGGTTCCGGAGTGATCCATCCGTTCGCGAACGCTTCTTCGATAATCGCGTATTCATTGTCATGTGTGGTCACTGGCGTGTCATTGATTCCACAGACACAGGCATTTTCACAGAGAGCCGGACAGACCCTTCCTGTAAATTCCGGGAAATTGTTTGTCTTCAGCAGACGCGCCGCAGCCTGCTTCCAGTTCCCCTGAAAGATCTCATCATTGTATTCCGGGATGAGATTGTGCAGCGGACAGCCGCTGAAAGCTGTTCCGTATTTTACGCCCGACTGGCAGAACGGAATCCCGCAGTCCATGCATCTGGCTGCCTGTATACGACATTCTTCTTTATCCAGAGCCAGGTGAAATTCTTCAAAATTTTCAATCCGTTTTTCCGGAGAAATTTCCGGTCTCGTTTTTCTTTCATATTCCAAAAAACCCATCGGTTTTCCCATGATGCTTCACCTCACTCTTCAGGAACCCTGTATCTCAAGAAACGCGTCCATCTCGGCCTGTTTCCGGGACAGTCCCTTTTCCTCAAACCTGCCGATCGCGATCATCATCTTCTGATAATCCAGCGGTATGATCTTTTTAAACTTGCTGAGATAGGAATCGAAATGCTCCAGAACCGTTTTACCGAAAGCAGAATCTGTCGCCTTCACATGCTCCTCAATCATCTCTTTCAGTTCCTCTATGTCATGCTTTTCTGTCACGCCGGTCATTTTCACCATATCTTTATTCAGCCGAAGATACAGGTCATGGGCTTCGTCCAGGACATAGGCGATCCCGCCGCTCATCCCGGCTGCGAAATTTTTGCCGGTCCTTCCCAGCACCACAGCCCTGCCGCCGGTCATGTATTCGAGTCCGTGGTCCCCACAGCCTTCACAGACAGCCACCGCTCCGGAATTCCGCACACAGAACCTCTCACCCGCGATTCCGCTGATGAAAGCCTTTCCGCCTGTCGCGCCATACAGTGCCACATTCCCCACAATGATGTTATCTTTCGGTACAAATCCGGCATTTTCCGGGGCTTTCAGGATGAGCTTCCCTCCGGAAAGTCCTTTTCCGAAGTAATCGTTCGCGTCTCCCGTCAGACGCAGTGTCAGACCCTTTGGAATAAAGGCCCCGAACGACTGGCCGCCACCTCCGGCGCAGTCAACCGTATAGGTATCCTCCTGCAGGGTATTCCCAAACCGTTTTGTGATCAGTGAGCCTGTGAGGGTTCCCAGCGTTCTGTCGGTACTGGATACCGTGATCGAAACGCCGGCTTCTTTTCTGTCTTTAAAAGCTTTCCGGAATGCCGGGATGATGACGCTTTCATCGACGGTCTTTTCCAGTCTGAAATCATAACTGTCTTTTTTCTCAAAATGAACCGGATGCAGGCCGCCGATCACCGGTGCCAGGTCGATACAGTCTGCTCTGTGTGTAATCCGTTTTTCTCTCGGTCTGATCAGGTCAGTACGTCCCACCAGGTCATCCATCTTCCGGACTCCGAGCTTCGCCATGATCCGGCGGACTTCTTCCGCGACAAAGGTCATGTAATTCATCACATATTCCGGCTTGCCGCAGAAGCGTTTCCGGAGCTCCGGATTCTGCGTGGCGATGCCCATCGGACAGGTATCCAGGTTACAGACCCGCATCATCACACAGCCCATGGACACCAGCGGGGCTGTCGCGAATCCGAATTCCTCCGCTCCCAGGATACAGGCGATCGCGACATCACGGCCGGTCATCAGTTTTCCATCTGTTTCCAGTTTTACACGGCTCCTGAGCCCGTTCTTCACCAGTGTCTGATGGGTTTCCGCCAGACCCAGCTCCCACGGCAGTCCCGCGTCATGGATCGAGCTCGGAGGCGCCGCGCCGGTCCCGCCGTCAAATCCTGAAATCAGTACGGTCTGGGCT
>CAMNJG010000213.1 GCA_946541285.1 uncultured Clostridia bacterium | reverse complement strand
GTGGTCTGATGTCCTTTCAAAATGGTGAGCGGAGCAACGCAGGACTCCATTCCGAGCAGTATTTTTGTTTCATTGGCTGATCGGTGAACTGTAACGGGCAATGCGCCGCGGCACAAAAAAGGACCTTACCGGTCCTTTCCACAATGATTTTTTATTTTTGTTCTGCCAGTTTTTCGATAATCTTTTCCGCTGCTTTGATCCCGTCAACCGCCGAAGACATGATCCCGCCGGCATATCCTGCTCCTTCTCCGCAGGGATACAGGCCCCTGAGCGAGACACTCTGCATGTCCTCATCGCGGAGAATCCTTACCGGAGAAGAACTGCGCGTTTCCACGGCCGTCATCACCGCGCCGTCCAGGTCAAAACCGCGCAGGCGCCTGGCCATCTGCGGCAGCGCCTCCTCCATCGAGTCCGTGATGAATGAAGGAAGGCAGTCCCGGACCGATGCCCAGCGGACACCGGGGCGGTACGTCGGTTCCACTGAAGGAGCCGTATCCGGATGGCCGAGGAAATGCCCCACTGTCTCCGCGGGTGCGTAATAACTGCCACCACCCAGTTCAAAGGCTGCTCTTTCCAGCTGGCGCTGAAAAATCATCCCGGCAAGAGGATGATCCTCTCCCGTTTCCCTGACACAGTCCTCCGGAGATACACTGACCAGCAGCGCGCTGTTGGCGTTGGCACCGTCACGGGCAAAGCGGCTCATCCCGTTGGTCACTTCCCCACCGGCTTCCGAAGCGGCTGCAATCACATAACCGCCCGGACACATACAGAAGGTATAAACTCCCCTGCCACTGTCCCGGCAGTGAAAGGACAGTTTGTAAGTCGCGGCGGACAGCCGTCCCTCACTGTCATTGACTTCCCCATACTGCGCGTAATTGATCAGTTCCTGCGGATGCTCGATCCGCACTCCGGCTGAGAATGGTTTGGCGATCATCCCGATTCCGGACGCGTACAGCATCTCAAACGTATCCCTGGCACTGTTGCCTGCAGCCAGCACTGCGCAGGAACAGTCAAGAACACTGCCATCCTCCAGTTCCAGCCCCGTCAGTCTCCCCTGTCCGGTCCGGAGTCCCGTCACTTTTCTGCCAAAACAGATGGTTCCTCCCAGGGATTCTGTTTTCTGCCGGATCCGCTTCACCACCTCCCGCAGGACATCCGTCCCGATATGCGGCATATGGCGGTACAGGATGGTATCTGAAGCGCCGGCTTCGACAAATTCCTCATTGACTTTCGCGATCCGGGGATCACTGATTCCCGTGGTCAGCTTGCCGTCCGAAAAAGTGCCGGCGCCGCCTTCTCCGAACTGCACATTGGAACCGGCATCCAGTTCCCCGGTTTCCCAGAAATGCTCCACGTCACGGCTGCGTTCCTCTACGGGTTTCCCTCTTTCCAGAATCAGCGGCTTCAGGCCGGCTTCCGCCAGCACCAGACCCGCGAACATCCCGCAGGGGCCTGTGCCGATCACGACCGGACGGGGACCATCGTAGCGATCGGTTCCTTCATATCCGGAGAGTGGGGCTGCGTAAGCATTGTCCGGAGCCGGTGTTACATTAGCATGAAGTTTCCTGGCTTTCCGCAGGATCCGCTCCGGGTTTTTCACATCAAAATCCGCTGTATAGACAAAACGGAGATCCATTTTGTTTCTGGCGTCAATGGATTCTTTTACGATTTTTACATTCTGTATTTCCGACTCGTTCTCTTTCAGCATCCTGGCGATCCTGCCGCGGAGTCCGCGGACCGGTTCACCGGGCCGGAGCCGGATCTGACTTATTCTGAGCATTGACTGCGTACTCCGCGGCGCTGACGCCGCCCAGGCAGCCGGAAGACCAGGCCCACTGGAGATTATAGCCTCCGCAGGGTCCGTCCACATCGGTCACCTCTCCACAGAAGAACAGCCCCGGCACCAGACGGGAGGCCATGGTATCCGGGTCGATCTCTTCCAGCCGGATGCCTCCCCGTGTCACCTGGGCGTCATTCCAGCCTTTTGTCCGGGAAATCTTCACGTCAAAACATTTCAGCAGTTCCGCCGCTTTTTCCGCGGATCCGTCTGACCTTCCGGATACCGCGGAGGCGATCCGGTTGTTCACCAGCCAGGACAGCGCTTTTTCCAGCGGTACCGTTTCCAGACTGTTCTTCAGCATAGCGATAATTTCTTTTTTTCCGTATTCCGGAATAAAATCAATCCGGATAATATATTCGTGATTTTTCTGTGCCGGCAGTTCACTGCTTTTTCCGGGAACAGGCCGTTTCCTTTTTTTCGGGGCAGGGCGCGCCGCTTCCATAAAACGGGTCAGGTTCATCACACAGATCCCGGACAGACCCGTCCCGGTAAACTGGACTTCTCCATATTCCGCATATTTTTCCTGCCCGTCTTCCAGCAGAGTCACCTGTGCCCTGGCTCTTCCCTTCAGACCGGCAAGAGCCGGGTCGTCCGACTCACATGCCACCAGCGCCGGCCGGGGAGCATGCAGTGTATGTCCGAAGCTCCTCGCGAATCCATAGCCGTCCCCGGTGCTTCCGAAATGCAGACCTGCCCTGCCTCCTGCCGCAATGATCAGACTGCGGGCCGTCAGAAGCTCCCCTGAAGAAAACCGGATGAAAAACACACCCTCCTCCACCGAGCACTCCAATACAGGATCCTTCAGACGGAAGCGGACTCCCAGTGCCTCCGCTCTCCGTATCAGCAGATCCGTCACAGCGGAAGCCTGCCCGGAATAAGGATAACAGCGCCCCTCCTGTTCTTCGCGGATCAGCAGCCCGTTTTCCCGGAAAAACCGCAGTGTCCCTTTATGGTCGAATCTGCGGAAGACACGGTCCACAAATGCCACCGCTTCCTGATTGTACTTCTGGGATGCACAGTAAGTATTGCTCAAATTGCAGCGGCCGTTTCCTGTTGCTGAAAGTTTTTTTCCAGGCTGGTCATTGCC
>CAMNJG010000212.1 GCA_946541285.1 uncultured Clostridia bacterium | reverse complement strand
TAACGATCACATCTGCTCATCTCCGATATGACATGATATTTTCCAGAAATCTTACCGTTATTCAGGGGGACAGCGCTACCGGGAAAACAACACTGGTTGAGATGATCCAGGCATATCTTCTGAACGGCTCCGACACCGGCATTTCTCTGATATGCGATTGTCCCTGCAGGGTGATTGCCGGGAATCTGTGGAAGGAGCAGATGGAAGTCATTGAAAACAGCATTGTTTTCATTGATGAAGGAAACCGGTTTGTTTCTTCTGTGGAGTTTGCGGAGGCAGTTCGTGAATCCAGCAACTATTACGTGATTATCACCAGAGAGCCGCTGAATAATCTCCCGTATAGCGTAACGGAGATCTATGGGATCAGAAGTTCCGGAAAATACAATTCTATGGAACCGGTGTATCATCACATGTACCGGATTTACAGCGATGAAGCAATATGTGCAGGTGCAGCAGGAACGATTGTCGTGGAAGACTCTCATGCCGGATATGAATTTTTTTCAGGAATTACCGGATCATCAGACATCCACTGTTTGTCTGCAGAGGGGGCTGGCCATATTTTTGCATTATTGCAGGAACTGAAGGATGTGGAATCGCTGACGGTAATCGCGGATGGGGCCGCTTTTGGATCTCAGATCGGAAGAATATTTCAATTGATGCAGAGAAGAAAAGGCATCCGGTTATATTTACCGGAATCTTTTGAATGGCTGATCCTGAGCGCGGATGTTCTGAATGACAGTGATGTGAGAATGATTCTGGAACATCCTTCGGATTATATTGACAGTAGAGAGTATTTTAGCTGGGAAAGATTTTTCACAGCGCTTCTGACTGAAAAAAGTCATGGAACGTGGCTGCAGTATTCAAAATCAAAATTAAACCCGGTGTATCTTAAGGGAAAATGCAGGGACAGCATCCTTTCTGTCCTGCCGGAAGAGATTCGCAATGCAGTCAATCCGAAGTGACTGCGAAAGAATACCATTCCGGTCAGAAATAACATCCCGGATTTTGTTTCCATCATTAATTGCAGATTTTTCGATTTAATGAGAGTACTCCACGGTCATGGACACGCCAGGAACCGGAACTTCCGGGAATCCGGCGGCCATGGCCGCCTTTTTCATTGTAATCCGCGGGATACTGCGGCATATACTGGTTATCATTAAAAATTACCGAAGGGAATTTTTATAGCCATGCGCAGCATGGCGTTGATAACCGTATATACTCGGGTTTTACTATGAAACTCCGCGAATCAAGCTCTGAAAGAGCGTAGATGAGCGGCTGAGTTTCATGTATGCGTGACGCTCCTGGCGATTGGCGAGCCTGCTGCAGCAGGCGAAGACAGAGCTTAGCGCTGAGCCGTTTGCGCAGCAAATCCAAATATGCTACCGCAGATTTCTAACGATTAAAAGGAAATTAATATCGTTATCGAGTATAATACAGGTATTGGAAGAGTTTTCTGAGTGGCTGACCGCAACTTTATGGTTACAGGAAAAGCCGGTCCGCGCAGTAAACGGCAATCCGTGTTTCCTGCACATGCAGAACTCAGGAACTGTCTGAAAACAACATGTGCGAGTTATTAAAGTACAGTTCGTTACGTGGAAGGAGTGAAGACAATGGCTGTGAAAATGAAAAGAATTCTGATCGTCCTGACAGGAATTTTGATGCTGATGGGCATGACCATGGTGTCCACAGCGTCCGACAACCGTACATCCGGATTCAGAGATGTATCTCCGACAGACTGGTATTTTGAATCCGTGACCTTTGTCAATGCGTCAGGTCTGATGACCGGCGTGGAAGAGCAGCTGTTCAGGCCGGATGATAGAATGACCCGGGCGATGATTGTGACCATCCTTTACAGGCTGGAAAACTCACCGGAAGTGGGTACACATCATCCTTTTTCTGATGTGCCGGGCGGGCAGTGGTATACGGACGCGGTTCTCTGGGCAGCAGAAAACGGGATTGTCAATGGCTATGAAGATGGCACCTTCCGGCAGGCTCTGCCGATCACACGGGAGCAGCTGGTCACAGTAATCTGCCGCTACGCCGCGTACAGAGGCTGTGCGGTCAGACCTTCCGGCAGCCTGGACGCTTTTTCTGACGCGGAGGCAGTCAGTGACTACGCAACGGAAGCCTTCCGGTGGGCACTTGAGGAAGGAATGATTACCGGGACCACTCCTGCGCTCCTCAGTCCGAAGGATACCGCCAGCCGCGCGCAGGCAGCCGCGATTTTCGCGCGCTTCTGCAGGAACCTCCTTGGATATGATTTCGGAGAGGACTGGGCGCGTATGGAAGCTTACGCCCAGATCGTACAGATGTATGAAAGAGAGTATGGCGAAGCCGTCTTTTATACCTGGGAAGACAACGCTGACGACATGTATCCGACGGCAGGAGGCCTGTATTTCGCGGATCTGATGGATTTGAACCGTGACGGCAAAGAGGAACTGGTGCTGGCTTTTTCCGGACAGACCGGAGAAAGTGTCTATCAGCTGCGGGGCCTTGATGTCTGGGAGTATACGGACCGGGCGGTGAAGCACTCTATGGGAGAACCAGGCCGCTGGTATGGCGTGGATATGGGCGCGCTGTATTTTGAAACTTATCCGGAAGGAACATGGATCGTCACCGGCGCGGAACTGTCCGATACCGGGCTGGTCGCTTACGGTTTCAGAGATGGGGAGTTCGGGATTGTTGCCCGGAATGGCGTACAGGAGTACGGTGATGAATATGTCGATTTCGGAGTCGGCCGACCAGAGGTGGACGAATACCTGATTTATGGCATTTCCAACACGGACCGGGAGAAACTTGTCCAGGTAATCCGTGATACAAAGTATCAGCTTGGCCTCTGATCTCTGTCAGTTTGACAAAAAACATCCCGGAAAAGCATCTGCAGGCGATGGAAAAACAGATCGAGTGGAGAGTCCGGGAGCTGCTGTCCCTTTCCTGA
>CAMNJG010000211.1 GCA_946541285.1 uncultured Clostridia bacterium | reverse complement strand
GGTTTTGTCATCGTCCTGATTGGAACACTCTTCAGCTTCCGCAGAAGAAAGTCCAGCCGTAAGTAATCGTACACAGACAGGAAAGCCTCATGAAAAAAGGAACTGTCATCAGGATTATCATCTGTCTGATCTGTATCGTCGGGATTATCGTCTGCCTGATGCATATCATTCCGGCTCTCCGGGATTACCGGGCGTCGCAGGAAACCTATGACACGCTGGAAGAGGAATTTGTCTCCGTCGATATGGATGAAGATGCTGAACCTGAAGAAGAAGCGGAAGAGGAAGCAGTACCGGAGGAGGAACCGGTAGCAGAGGAGGCGCCTCCTGCGGAGGAACCTGTGGTTGATGACGCCTGGTGGTACCGGGATGTGTCCATCAATTTTGACGCTTTGCAGAAGCAGAATCCTGAGATTGTGGCCTGGATCCGTTTCGACCACAAGAAACAGATCGGCATTGACTATCCCGTACTGTATTCCGGGGATAATGCCAAATACCTGTACAGGGATATTTACGGGAAATCCAGGAAAGCCGGGGCGCTGTTCTTTGAAGGGGCGATCCAGGATCCGATCTCCGAGGGACATAAAAAAGACATTATTTATGGACATCTGATGAAGGACGGCAGTATGTTTGCCGCGCTGAAAAAGTATGTAAAGGATGCTTCGGTTTACCGGGACAATCCGTATTTTACGGTGTACAAGAAGGGAGTCGCGTACCGCTATCGGATCTTCTCCTACTTTGTCACCCAAAACGGTTCACCGGCCTATGAGTACGGATTTACGTCGCCGGATGAGGCGTACCGGGCGCATCTGGATTACCTGATGTCGCATTCGAAGGTGCATGACATCGAACCGGATATCCAGCGCAATGTCCTGACACTCTCCACCTGCGCGAAATCACACAGCAACGACCGGATTGTCGTCAATGGCGAGCTGATCGATGTGAAAGCGACAGGATAACAATTTTTCAGAAACAGAAAAAACCCCGGCCGTGTCGGAAAGACATGGAACCGGGGTTCGTTTTATTTTTGTTCACCTGTGGCGGTCAGAAAGTTTCCTGTTCCTTACTCAGAAGTCTCTTCGGAAGTATCAGGAGCCGGGGATTCTGCCGCTTCTTTTACCTTTTCATCGAAGGTGCTTTTCAGTGTATCCATCTGCCGGGTGATTTCCTCAACGGACAGGAATTCCGGATCCTCTGTGTGATGCTGCATTCTTTCATCAAAATATTTCCTGCCTTCTTCGCCGTTGGCGTCACAGAAGATTTTCATACGGTTGAACGCGTTAATGGCGAGCTGAGTATGCAGGATCGCGTCTTCCAGCTCATTGGAAGTCATCTGGCTGATCTCAGTAGCCGTCAGCCGGGCGCGCCGGTTCATCAGGGAGATTTCCGTGTCCATCTGGATCAGGCGCGTGCGGTTATCTTTATAGAAGTCCGGCATATCATCTGTTTCGTCGATGATCTCTTCTTCAGGAACGTCAGTTTCTTCTTCAGAAGATTCCGCGTTTTCACGTTCTTCATCTGTAAGCGCCTCTGCGTCCGGTGCCTCCTGCCCCGGAGAATCATCTTCCTCATCCGGCATTTCGTCTCCGGCTGGAGGTTCCTCTTCATCCGGTACTGCTGCGCCAGGGTCTTCACTCGGTTCGCTGTCTTCTTCCTCATCCGATGGCTGTGCCTCTGTTCCATCCGTACTCTGCCCGTCCGCATCCGTGGTCATGTCCGGCTGGTCATCTGTCTCAGATTCTTTCCGTTTCTTCCGGATCCGGGACGCCGCGAGGAGAAAACAGGAAATGGCAATGATCAGGAACAGAAGCGCGGCAGCGAAGAAGACATTATTTTTGCCCGACCAGGCCATATACAGACCGGCAGCTGTCAGGATGGTGAAAACCGTACCAGAGATAAGTTGTAAAATATGCATGATCTGTTCTCCTTTTTCCTATACCGATAATCTATAACAGCGTGTGACGCCGGAAACTCCGGCGGTAAATGTCTCAGAACCGTCCTTCTGTTCTCCATAAAAGACAGAAAGATTACGCTATACAGTTTAACATATTTTCAGCGCTTTATCTCTGATATTTCCTGAATATCCTGCTGAAAATCATCGAAAATAAGCAATTTGGGGGGAAGACAGAAAAAACCGGATTCCGAAAGGAATCCGGCTCCTGTCAGAAGACAGTCTGCAGAAAGAATTTTATTTCGTATTCAGCGTTCTCATCGAATTCAGAATACAGATACAGGCGACACCGACATCCGCGAATACAGCTTCCCACATATTGGCGAGTCCCAGGGCACCCAGAATCAGGACCCCGATTTTCACAGCCAGCGCGAAGACGATATTCTGACGGACCACGCGCATGGTTTTCCGGGCAATCCGGATGATGGAAGCGATCCGGTTCAGGTCGTCGTCCATGATGACCACATCCGCCGCCTCGATCGCCGCGTCAGAGCCCATACTGCCCATCGCGAATCCGGCATCCGCTCTCATCAGGACCGGCGCGTCATTGATACCGTCTCCGACAAAGGCCAGTTTTTCTTTATCGGATTTGTCTGCCATCAGTTCTTCGACGATGCGGACCTTATCCGCCGGCAGGAGTTCCGCGCAGATTTCATCGACACCGGCTTCCGCCGCGATGGCTTCCGCGGCCTCTTTCCGGTCGCCTGTGAGCATGACGGTCTTCTTGATTCCCAGTGTTTTCAGTTCCCTGAGAGCATGGGCAGCTCCTTCCTTGATGATATCAGAAATGAGAAGGCTGCCGATGTACTGGCCGTCCCGCGCGAGATAAACCACGGTGCCCGGCAGAGTTTCTTCCTGGAAGGAGATACCGTGGGAGGCCATCAGGGAGGCATTGCCGGCCAGGATTTCCTGCCCGTCGATGAAGGTGCGGATTCCCTGGCCGGCGGTTTCTTCGGTTCCGCTGACCCGGCTGAGATCTGTTTTCCGGCCGTAAGCGCTGCGGATGGATTCCGCGATCGGATGATTGGAGTGTCCTTCCGCCAGTGCTGCCAGTTCCAGCAGTTCGGATTCAC
>CAMNJG010000210.1 GCA_946541285.1 uncultured Clostridia bacterium | reverse complement strand
AATACTGGTGTTCCGCATCGCGGAAGTGTTCTTTGTGATGGGCGTCAGCATCGGTATTGCGGGAAGCCTGATTTCCATGAGACGTTTCCTGGATACCTGATGCACAGGATGAAAAGCCTGGCCGCGACGGAAACGGGCAGGAGGAGTGGAGAAATGGGCAGAACAGTGTACGCGGCAGTACTGGCTGTGGTGATGACGGTAACGGCTTTGCCGGTCATGGCATCAACTTCCCCGGAAAAAGAAAAAATTGACAGCCGGATTCAGCAGACACAGCAGGAGCTGGATACAGGAAAAGAAAAACAGAATCAGCTGATCGGGGAAATCCGGGATGTGAATCATCAGATGGAGCTTCTGCAGGAACAGATCAGCGAACTGGATCGTCAGATCAAAGACCGTGAGCAGGAGATCGCCCTTGCGGAAGAACAGCTTGAAGTGAAAAAAGAAGAAATCGGAAAACAGAATGAAGCGCTGGATACCCGTCTGCGTGTCATGTATAAAAGAGGGGACACCGGGATGCTGGAAGTGCTCCTGGGATCCTCGGATATATCCGAGCTGATTTCCAACGCGGACATGCTCCGGAAACTGTACCGCAATGATCTCCGTGTCCTCAAAAGCCTGAAGCAGCAGTATGAGGCAATCGCGTCACAGGTGGAACAGCTGAAGGAACTGAGGGCAGGACTGGAGAGTCAGCAGGAGGAGCAGAAGGAGCATGAAAACCGGCTGTCACAGAAAATAGAAGAGCTGGAAAACCTGGAGAAGAAAGTGGCGCAGGATAATGAGGCTCTGGAAGCGCAGCTGGATGAACTGAACAGGGAAGCGGAGAAAATTACGGAAGAACTCCGTCAGAAAGAAATTGCTGCCAGTACTTCCTCGGAGTCTTCTTATGACGGAGGCTCAATGCTCTGGCCGGTTCCCACTTACAGCAAAATTTCCTCAAAATACGGTTACCGGATGCATCCGATCCTGCATGTCAGTAAAATGCATACCGGCCTGGATATCAGCGCGGCATCCGGCGAACAGATCCTGGCGGCATCCGATGGAAAAGTTATTTTATCTGCAGTGAAGGGCGGATACGGGAATTGTGTTATGATTGACCATGGAGGAGGAATTGTTACTCTATACGGACACTGCAGCAGGCTGCTGGTTTCTTCCGGACAGTCGGTGGTCAGGGGACAGGTGATTGCCCTGGTCGGCAGTACCGGGATGTCTACCGGTCCGCACTGTCATTTTGAAGTCCGTGTCAATGGAGCGACGACCGATCCCCTCAATTATCTGGATTTGAAAGGAAAAGAATAAAAATGACACAGACAGCAATCCATCCCATTGTCAGAGAGATCCTGAAAAAAAGAGGAATCCATACCGACGAACAGATCACAGAATTTTTTTCTCCTGTCCCAAAGCTTACCTTTGACCCATTCCTGATGAAAAACATGGATCAGGTCTGCGACCGGATCCTGCGGGCTGTGGATGATGGCGAAAAGATCTGTATTTATGGAGATTATGACGCGGACGGCGTAACATCAGTGGCACTGCTGATGGAATTTCTGGGCCGGCTGACGTCCAATCTTATGTATTATATCCCGTCCAGGCGTGAGGAGGGGTACGGTCTGAATGACCGCGCTTCTGACCGGATCGCGGCGGAAGGAGTGTCCCTGATCATTACTGTGGACTGTGGATGTTCTGCCCGGCCTGAAGTGGAGTATATCCGAAAACTGGGAATGGATATCATTGTCACCGACCACCATGCGGTAGATCCTGCGCGGGCACCGGACTGCCTGATGATTGACGCGAAGCAGGAAGGCGAAACCTATCCGTATACGCAGCTGTGCGGCTGCGGTGTCGCGTTTAAGATCGCTCAGGCTCTGCGGATCCGCCGAAACCTGCCGAAAAAAAGCCTGAATCACTGCCTTGATCTGGTAGGGATTGCGACGGTCGCGGATGTGGTGCCTCTGACCGGCGAAAACCGGACTCTCGTTAAATATGGCATTGACCGGATCAGGAAACTGGAACGTCCGGGACTGAAAGCGCTGCTGGAACAGGCAAAAATTCCGGCGAATACGGTTTCCTCCTATCAGATTGCCTTTGGAATCGCGCCCCGTATCAATTCCGCCGGCCGGCTGAGTACTGCTGACCAGGGAGTACGGCTGCTTTCTTCTGCAGACCCCGAAAGTGCGGCAGGCAGTGCGGCTGTACTGGAAGAACTGAACCGTCAGCGCCGTTCTCTCCAGGATCAGATTTATCACAGCGCAGTCGCGGCGATTGATTCCGGTGAGATTGAAACCGATTTTATCCTTTATCATGCCGGGGATGCCAATGAAGGAGTGACCGGGATCGCAGCCGGAAAACTGCGGGAGCGCTATAACCGGCCGGTGATTATTGTCAGCCGTTCAGCACAGGAAGGTTTTCTGAAAGGAACCGGACGCAGTGTGGACGGGCTGGATCTTTTTCAGCTGCTGAACCGGCATGTGAAGATTTTTGAGAAATTCGGGGGACACGCGGCAGCCTGCGGTTTTACACTGGCAGAAGATCGTCTGGACGAGTTCCGGGATCTTGTTCTCGGAGACATGCGTCAGATTATTCAGGAGAATCCGTCCGTCCTGGAAGAAAAACTGGCAGTGGACGCGGTACTGACCGCGGATCAGGTCAGTATGGAGCTGGCAGAGCAGGTCGCCCGGATGGAGCCGTTCGGCAAGGATAATGAAAAGCCTCTTTTCCGGATTAATGACCTGTATGTTGTGAATGTTTACTCGATGGGCGCGGAAAAGCAGTACCGGAAGTTTCAGTTCCGGGCATCAGAAGGGATGGCTTACGCAGTGGCGTTCGATACGGCAATGGAAGGGCTGTACAGTGTGCAGGCAGGGGATACGATCGGTGTATGCGCGGAGATTGCCATCAATACCTGGAACGGCAGAAGCGATGTGCAGCTGGTTATCAGGAAAATACTGTAACGATCAGCGTTTCAGCTCAGCAATCGGCCAGCCAGACTCCGAAAAAACGCTGCATCAGGTAAGACTGTACTGTCGGC
>CAMNJG010000209.1 GCA_946541285.1 uncultured Clostridia bacterium | reverse complement strand
GGCGGACGGCAGCGGGAAAGCGCCGCTGACCTGGACGGCGGGGCGTTCCCTGAAAACAAAGTACCGGTATAATCCGAATCTGGAGGATCCGGAGACTTATCTCGAAGGATACGGTACCGTCGGCGGCTGGGAGAGCAGTGAGCTCCGGTTCTGGCTGCAGAGCTATGTGATGGCATTGATCCCGGCAGAGGTACAGGACGCTATCCGCCCTGTAACGAAGTACAGCGCGGGATATGACAGCTCCGGCAACAGGATTTCCGATATGAAAAGCACGGATGATCTGTGGATCCCGTCCTACCGGGAAGTCTATCAGTGGCATTGGGGTTACTCAGAGAGTGAAACCATGGGACCGGACTATTCGGCGGTTTTCAGTCATAATATGGACAAAACCGATCACGATGTCTATCACAGCAGTACCTGGTGGCTGCGCAGCGCCGGCACGCCGGTTAAGAACCTGTACGCCAGCAGTTATAACACGTATGGGCCGTATCACAGTACGAAAACGGATACGGAACTGGATGTGGTGTTCGGGTTCTGTATGTAATTCTTTACTGAGGACTTTTGCGCTATAATTTAGTAAAGCAATAAAGTGAGGAACTGTCCGAAAAGCAATTGGAGAGTTTCCGCAGGATAAATCTGAATATAAGTTTTGAGGTTGTTCTTTTCAGGAAAGGAGTGATTTTTGTGAAAAGGACGAGAAAGATCCTTGGGATCGGGCTGTCAGTACTGATGATCCTGACCGCGGTCCCGGCGGTTTCCTTCGGGGCGGCACTGCCGTTTCAGGATGTGCCTTCCGGCGAATGGTATTATAATGACGTGAAGATTGCTTACGAAACCGGTCTGATCAACGGCATGGACGCCACGACCTTCGCGCCGAAATCGGATATGACTTACGCGCAGGCGGTGAAGCTGGCGGCCTGCATGCACCAGAAATATACCACGGGCTCCGTGACGCTCGCCAATGGCAGTCCGGACTGGTGGGACAGCTATGTGGACTACGCGAAAAACAACAATATTATTTACAAAGACTATGACTGGAACAGCCCCGCGACGAGAGCGGGATACGTGGAAATCTTCGCCTACGCGCTGCCGGAGGAAGCCCTGAAAGAGATCAATACGATCGCGGACGGGTACATCCCGGACGTGGGCAGCACACATCCCCAGGCGACAGAGATCTATAAGCTGTACCGCGCGGGAATCCTGAACGGGAGAGACGAGATCGGCACTTTTACGCCGGACGACAATATCAGCCGGGCGGAAGTTGCTGCGATCCTGACAAGGATGATGAACGAAAGCGCCCGGAAGAGCCTGATTGTGGGAACCAGTTTTACTGTGACCTTCAACAGTAACGGCGGCAGCTCCGTGGAAGCACAGACCATCGCGAAGAACGGGAAGGCAGTGAAACCGGCGGATCCGACACAGGAAAATTACGGCTTTGTCGGGTGGTATATGAACAGCACGCTGACGAAAGCTTATGATTTCAGTACCCCGGTGACAAAGGACCTGACGCTGTACGCGAAGTGGACGGCCCTGTCGGATGAGACCTTTACCGTTTCGTTCAGTACCAACGGAGGAACCCCGGTGACGCCGCAGCAGGTGCGGGGATACGCGAGAGCCACGAAACCTGCGGATCCAACCCGTCCTGCCATGCTCCTGGAGTGGGGTTCCAACAACTATAAGTTCTATGATTTTGACGGCTGGTACCAGGATAAGGAGCTGACGAAGCCGTTTGATTTTTCATCGATTATCAAACAGAATACCGTTCTGTACGCGAAGTGGACCGAAAGAACCGCGACCTGCTGGGAAACCAAGTTTGACCTGAACCATTGGACGCTTGAAGATAGAGGAAATTCCTGGAAGATTCATGACAGCACGTATCAGACACAGCTGGTGGAGGTGGGACATAAAGCAGTCCGTCCGGAAGACCCAACGTGGACCGGACTGGTCTTCAACGGCTGGTATCTGGATCACGACTGCACCCGGAAATTTGATTTTGACACGCTGATCTCGGCGGAGACCAGTAATTACGAGGATGGAATGGTGCTTTTCGCGAAGTGGAATGATTATACGGTGTCTTTTGAAACCGGTGAAGGGAGGATTTTCGACGATTATCAGTATGACTGGGTCCTCAAAGGCGGGAAGGCGAAGAAACCGGCGAATCCGATCCGTGAGGGATATGAGTTTGCGGGATGGTACACGGACAGCGCGCTGACCACTCCGTATGATTTCTCCAGTACCGTTACCGGGGATCTGAAACTGTACGCGAAATGGGACGAAGGCGGGACCATCAAAGACAGCTGGGATGAGGTCATCGCCAACATTAAAAATGGTACCTATGAGAGCAGGTATAAAGTCGGCGACACGAAATTCATGAAAGTTGAGAGCGCTCTGGCGACTCCGATCTCGGGGATGGTGGAAATGGAGATCGTGGCCATCGACAGGGATGAATTATCCGAAGGCGGAAAAGCAGCCATTACCTGGATTTCCAAAGATGTCCTCGGTAAAAGGAGAATGGACAGTACTCCAAATGGAAACTGGGAGAGCTCGGAGATGCGTTCCTGGCTGGATACGAATCTGAAACCACGGATCCAGGAAAATGTACGGAATGCCATCAAACCGGTCAAAAAGTATACTTACTCTTATGACAGCGCCAAAGATGAGATGAAGGCTGACGCAGTGACAATCGACACCCTGTGGCTCCCTTCTGCCTACGAGATCCTCGGACCTTCCTGGATATCTTATGATCCATGGGAGAACACAGGGCCGTCCTATAAGAATTTCTTCAAGTCGGAAAAGGAACGGATCAAGTATAACTACAGGACTGGTGCTGCCGAGGGCTGGTGGCTGCGCTCGGCGGAGGAAATCTATAACGGTGACCGATGGACACGGGAAATCATGGATGATGGAAAGAATTTCCACTGGTCCGGGACTTCCGAATACGGTATTGTCATTGGCTTCTGTATGTAAACCACTGATTGCGGCGGTTCCTGCCAGAGTCAGCCGGAACGTCGGATGGTTTTATGGAATGGA
>CAMNJG010000208.1 GCA_946541285.1 uncultured Clostridia bacterium | reverse complement strand
GTTGCCACCACGGGATTTTGAGTCCCGCACGTCTGCCAATTCCATCACGCCGGCAAAAGATCAGTTTATTTTAACACAGTTTCTCAAAGACGACAAGCCCCTGCCGCGGCAAACCTGTTATTCCTGCGTCAGATCCGCGTAGTCCGCCTGCACAGCGCGGCTGAGTTCCTCCGGATTCAGTTCAATCTGCAGCCCCACCTTACCGCCGCTGACAAAAATGGTATCAAACAACTGCGCCGTCTCATCAATTGCTGTTGGAAACTTTTTCTTCATCCCAACCGGGGAACAGCCTCCGTGCACATAACCCGTAACACCGAGAAGCTCTTTCATGGGAAGCATTTTCAGCCTTTTGACCCCGAATACATTTTCCGCTTTTTTCAGGTCCAGCGTTGCGTCAACCGGTATCACACAGACATAGTACTCGTCTTTTTTCTGATACACAACCAGTGTCTTGAATACTCTGTCCGGATCCTGGCCAAACATCCTGGCCTGATCCGAACCGCTGATAAACGCGTCTTTCAGTTCATGCTCCACTGCCTGATAAGCGATTCCTTCACCGTCCAGGATCCTCATGGCGTTAGTCCGGGCGGTTTTATTTTTAGATGACATAGTCTTCCCTTTCTCCCGGGAAATTCCGGATGACCCGGATCTCTTCATTCCGGCGCATACTGTCAATTTCATCACGGAGCCGCATCATCTTCTGATCCGTCGCCGCGATATCATCCGCGCATTTTTTCAGCTCGCGCTGAATCCGGTCCACATCCGGCACTTCTTTTTTGTATTTCAGGTCATGCTCCAGGCTGGCCCAGAAGTCCATGGCAATGGTGCGGATCTGCACTTCCACATACATCTCTCTTTTTCCCTGTGAAAAGAAGACCGGAATGCTGATAATAAGATGGAGGCTGCGGTATCCGTTCGGCTTGGGGTTCTTGATGTAATCTTTGACCATCAGCACATGAACATCATCCTGGCTGGTCAGCATGTTCGCCACTGAGTAGATATCATCCACAAACGAACAGATCACTCTGACCCCCGCGATGTCATACAGATTCTGGACGGCC
Organism: uncultured Clostridia bacterium; assembly: GCA_946541285.1. Lineage (GTDB taxonomy): Bacteria > Bacillota > Clostridia > Peptostreptococcales > Anaerovoracaceae > RUG708. Next base: position 1,992 of record CAMNJG010000208.1, on the reverse strand, counting down.
GATTCCATACTCAACGGAAAACCCTTCCGTTTCAGCTTATTCACAATACTTTCCGGTGTTTTTACACGGGAAGTGATAAATTCTATGGGATTTCTTTTTCTCTGAGCGGAAAACTCATCACTGAGTACCACGAGTTTCGTTTTGACTTCTCTCAGCGCACAGGTATAATGCATCAGCTCCATTCGGATACTTTCCGCTGTTCCGAGGATCTGCTGTGTACTGACCGGCAGATTGGCCAGGGTAATGACTTCCTTCTGGGTATTGTCCATTGCGCGACGCTCCTTTCCAGGAATTGTCCTCCATTGTTTTCAGGATCCGCGCAGGAAACATCTGTATCATTCATGTATCTGCGCAAATCCTTCCTCTCAGATGTCAGAAATCAGTGATTGATCAGTTTTTTCAGATCCAGGTCTCTTCTTCCGATCAGTGCTCCCGAATACGCGGAAAGATCCGTAATCAGTGCTGTCACACGACGGATATCCTCCATCGTAACCGCGTCAATCTTTTTCAGCGCCTCTTCCTGAGAAACAAGCTGATTTCTCAGAAGTGCTCTCTTACCATTTGAAACCATCAGGCTGCTGGTATTTTCCAGGCCGAAAATATAGGATCCTTTAATCTGTTCCTTTGAAACGCTCAGTTCTCTCTCGGTAATCCCGTGATCCGCGAGTTTCTGAAGCTCCTCTTTCACAGCTTCAACGGTATCTTCTACTTTTTCGTGGGCAACACCGGCATTAATCGCGTAGAAACCCGTCGCGTCATGTGGGGAATTAAAGGAATATACCGTATAAGCCAGGCCCTTTTCCTCGCGGATGTTCTGGAACAGCCGTGAACTCATGCTGCCGCCCATGATGTTATTCAGCAGTGTCAGGGCGTAACCGTCGTCGTCACCGAATTTCAGGGCTTTACAGCCGAGGATGATATGTGACTGCTCAATATCTCTGGTCACTGTACGGAATCCCGGCGTATAAACAGCCGGAACATATTCATACGAAGGCTTTTTCGGAGTAAATCCTGAAAGTTTTTCCTCGAAAAGCGCGCATACCTCCTGCTCGTTGAAATTGCCGGCAACGGAAACCACGATATTATCCAGGGCGTACTCTCTGTGAATATAATTGACGATGTCATCATGGGTAATCGGCGCCAGGCTCTCCGGCGTCCCGAGGATGGATCGTTCCAGCGGTTCATTCCGGAAGAGTTCCTCATAGAACAGATCCTGTACCGCGTCTTCCGGCGTATCCTGTACCATTTTCATTTCTTCCATGACGACCTTTTTTTCTCTTTCCATCTCCTCCGGAGCGAACAGGGAGTCGGTCATCATGTCCAGCAGAATTTCACAGGTTTTATCTAAATTAGAAGAAAGTGACTTCACATAATAGCAGGTTGTTTCCTTCGCGGTGAAAGCATTCATCTGGGCCCCCAGCGCGTCCGTATCCTCCGCGATCTGACGGGCGGTACGCTTTGAAGTCCCTTTAAACATCATGTGTTCGATAAAATGGGAGATCCCCCTCTCGTTTTCTCTTTCATTAACACAGCCAGCCCGGAACCAGATACCTGTGGTGACAGACTGTACATACGGTATTTCTTCAAGAGCGAGACGGAGTCCACATTTTAATGTAACGATTTTTCCCATTAATTTTATTTCCCTTCTTAAAACATTAACGAATGATTTCCTGAGAAAGCACCTTCCCATGGAAAAGGATCCGACCAGAAGGTCTTTCCTTTAATTGTTATACCCATTTATCTGAGGATAAAAATCACTCGTTTGATGAATCCGTTTTTCTTCCTCCGTCTTTCAGGACTGTTCCGCTGCTCCGGCAAAATTGTTACAGGTCAGCGATCGACCAGTGAAACAAAAATACTGGTCGGAATGGAGTCCTGCGTTGCTCCGCTCACCATTTTGAAAGGTCATCAGACCACATCGCGGGAGACAGCAGACTATTCCGCAAACTCACAAAAAGTCCCCTGACTTTTTGTTCGGACCTTTGAACACCT
>CAMNJG010000207.1 GCA_946541285.1 uncultured Clostridia bacterium | reverse complement strand
AAAAAAACAGAGGTCGGTACTGTTCCGGAGAAGAGATCGCGGAAAGACTTGGGGTCACGCGGGCTTCTGTCTGGAAAGCAGTCAGGACGCTGCGGGAAGAGGGATTTATGATTGAATCGGTGACAGGCAAAGGTTATCGTATGACGGATAAAAATGATATCCTGACAGCCGCCGGGATCACAGCCGTGCTTCATTACGCGAATCCGGAACTGCTGCATGTTTATGATCAGATCGATTCGACCAATATCCGACTGACACAGATGGCGCTGGAAAAAGCGCCCCACGGAACGGTAGTTGTGGCGAATCAGCAGACGGCCGGCCGTGGCCGGCTGGGCAGAAAATTCGCGTCGCCGCCGGGATCCGGAATTTATCTGTCCGTTCTGATCCGGCCGGATACAGATCTGGCCGGGGCTGTACCGGTGACCAGCGCTACCGCGGTAGCCGTGTGTGAAGCGGTCCGGGAGCTGACCGGCAAAGATGCCGGAATCAAATGGGTCAATGATATTTATATAGGCGACCGGAAGATCTGCGGCATCCTGACGGAAGCCGCGGCGGATCTGGAGTCGGGAGGCCTGGCCAGTGTCGTGATCGGGATCGGTGTCAATTTCCGGGCAAATCCGGAGGCGTATCCGGAAGAAGTGATGGACCGGATCGGCTGGATTTATGGGGAAGAAGCCTCGGAAATCAACCGTAACGAACTGGCGGCTGCGATCATCGACCGGACCCTTTATTACGCGGAGCATCTGTCAGAGAAGCTTTTTGTGGAACCGTATAAAGAATATTCTGTGGTCATCGGGCGGGAGATCGTCTGTACCAGAGGCAATGAACGTTTTGAAGCCAGAGCCGTGGGGATCGATGACGACGGCGGGCTGATTGTGGAGACGGCGGAAGGCCGGAAGACGCTCTCTTCCGGAGAGATTTCCGTACGGTGGAAAAAGTAAAATACAGAAAAGCATCTCTCCGGGAGGTGCTTTTTTTATTGCCCCGGGACTGGATAAAATCAGAGAACTTTTCCATATTTCCTGTTTCCTGCTGTATAATGATTCCTGACAAATAATTTTTGTAAGCATTACCAGAGAAATTAGTATTTCGTGAGGTTCCCGGAACCGGGATGCAGAAGGTTCCGGAATTTTTCGGAATGGCGAGGAGAGAGGAAATGAAACAGACAACAGGAAAGAAGATATCCCGTTGGATGAAGGCGTGCATGGCCCTGACCACAGCATCGGCGCTTTTACTGACCGGGTGTGGCTCCGGTTCCGGGGAAGAGTCCGCGGACAGTGTCAGAGAGAAGGAAAAAACACCGAAAACGGTGGAGATTACCATCAGCGCGGCCGGGGACTGTACGCTGGGAAGGCATACGGGGTCTCCTTACGCGTCGAGTCTGGACGCGTATTATGACCAGAATGGCGCGGATTACTTCCTGAAAAATGTCAGACCGGTTTTTGAAAAAGACGATATGACCATTGTGAATTTTGAAGGGACGCTGACGGAGAGTACGACTCCCGCGGTTAAGCAGTTCACTTTTAAAGGGCCGAAGGAATATCTGAATATCCTGACGGACAGTGGCGTGGATTTCATGAGCTTTGCCAATAACCACATGTATGATTATCTGGAAAAAGGCTGTCAGGATACCATCGAAGTCTTTAAGGAAAATGATGTACCGTACGCGTCCCTGGACGAGGTCGGGATCTTCAAAGTCAAAGGTGTGAAGCTGGGCATGGTGTCTGTCCACGGAGAAGTGGAGTCCGAAGAAGCGGAGATGATCGAAAACGGCATCCAGAAGCTGAAAAAGAAGGGCGTAGATATTATTATTGTCAGCATCCACTCCGGAGTGGAGAGGGCAAATTATCCGTCGGACAAGCAGAAAAATCTGGCGTACTGCGCAGTGGACGCCGGCGCGGATCTCGTACTCGGGCACCATCCGCACGTCATCCAGGGAGCGGAATTTTATAAAGGGGTCTATATCGAATATTCCCTGGGGAACTTCTGCTTCGGAGGAAATCGTAACCCTGCCGATAAAGACACGATCATCCTGCAGAAAACATTCCGTCTCAAAAACGGAAAACTGCAGCGGGATGATAACATGAAAATTATTCCTTGTTCCATTTCCTCAGTTTCGGCGTATAATAATTATCAGCCGAAGATTCTGGAAGAACAGGATAAAGCGCGTGTCATCCGCAGGATGAACGAATACAGCGCGAAGCTGGGTGTTTCGTTTGACAGTGAAGGAAACGCATCTCCGGAACAGGAGCAATCCGCGGAAAATAGCAGTAAAGCCAGTAAAACCAGTGACGGCAGCAAAACCAGTAACAGCAGTAAAGCTGATACCGGTTCTGAAAATACGAACAGCAAGAAACAGGGAAAGAGCGCATGAACAAAGGAATGAAAGGACTGGCGCTGCTGCTGGTCCTGCTGACCGGCCTGCTGCCGGTCACGACAGGTTGTACTGCCAAGAGCAGTATCGTCAGTACAGAGGAAGAAGAACTGTCCGTCGTATCCGAGAAGGATGCGCCTTTCGATCCGGAAAAGGACAGCCTGCTGCGTCCGAAAAAGACGGAGGAAGTGGAAACGGCTGTGCCGGAGCAGGATCAGCCGGTTACGCTGTCTGAAGCAGAGGCGAAGGGACTCGCTTTATCGGCGGCGATGCGTACAGCGGAGCAGAATGGCCAGGAGGTTGACCAGACTTCTGTAAAAGTGATGGACCAGGACAGTGACGACTTTTATATTTCCGTGGACTTTATTTCCGGGGGAAGAAGCAGTGGAGAGGAAAGTGACGGATGGAACGGGGCCGGAACGGAGATTTACCGGGTCAGTAAGTCCGGCGGTGAAGTCAGCAGCATTGATGGAACGGAGATTCCGGAGGCTGCGGAACTGCCGGAAAAGGAGAATGATCAGTCGCAGGACATTGTTGAAGAGGAAGGATATTAGGGAAAACACTGATTTAATCAAAAAATCACCTTTCCAAAGGCCGATCAAGAGTCGAATGTAATGGGTTTTGATATTAAAAGGTGATTTTTTGTCATTCTGAGGAGCGGAGCAGACGATTCCAACCTCG
>CAMNJG010000206.1 GCA_946541285.1 uncultured Clostridia bacterium | reverse complement strand
AATTCGAAGATCGTCTCCGCGTAGATCTTTGCTGTCTGCACCAGTCGGTCAACTGAAATATATTCGTCCGCGCCGTGCATCCGGTCCTCGTCGCCGGGATACAGAGCTCCAAAGGCCACAGCGTTATCCATCTGGCGCGCGTAGGTCCCGCCTCCGATGATCAGCGGCTCCGTCACGGTATCCCCGGTATGCTTCTGATAGATCGCCATCAGCCGGAGAATCCGCGGATCGTCCGCCGGATAATACAGCGGCGGCTGATACATCTTTTTCTCGAAATCCAGATTGTTCTCTGCCAGCAGCGCCGCCATCCCCGTAAAGACGTCATCCTCTCCGTAAGTTACCGGAATCCGTACATTGACCGTCATCCGTAACTCCGTCCCGTCCATGTCCATCTGACCGACATTCAGGACCAGTTGCCCGGATTCCTCATCCTTGAGGGAGATCCCCAGGCGCTCCCCATGCTGATCAAATCCGATATGGGTATTGTAGAAATCCAGAAGTTCCTGCATCTCCTCACTGCCGCAGCCGATGGTATCCAGCAGCGCCATCAGGACTGAGATCGCATTGACTCCCTTCCATGGGGCGGAACCGTGCGCGGACACACCGGAAGTCCGGATCAGGACCGCGCCGCTGCCCTGTTCTTCCCATTCCACCGTGAATTTCCGATCTGCGGCGAAACGCTTCATGTGCGCCGTAAATGCCGGAAAATCCGCGATATTTTCGACCAAAGCCTCTGCCCGGTCCGGTACCATATTAGCTGCCTCGCCTCCCCGGATCCGGCGGATTTCCGGTCCGGCGCTCCTGTGCGTGCCAAGCCGCCTGACAAGATCAAAGGTCATGATCCCTTTTTCTCCCCTCACTACCGGAAAATCCGAATCCGGTACGATGGAAAATGACGGCAGTTCCTCATGCTGTTTATAATACGCGAGGCTTTCCTCACCGGTCTCTTCATTCAGTCCGCAGATGATCCGGACACGTTTCTGAAAAGTGTAACCGCAGTCCTTCAATGCTTTCAGCGCGTAAAACGCGGCGATCGCCGGGCCTTTATCATCCGTGGTTCCCCGTCCGTAAACGCGGCCATCCTCTTCCACAGGTTCAAACGGTTCATGAGTCCAGCCGTTTCCTTCCGGTACCACATCCAGATGTGTGAGGATTCCGAAAATATCCCTGCCCGGCCCGCCGTATTCGAGGTAACCGGCCCAGCCGTCCACAGACGCCGCCGTCATGCCTTCCCGCCGGCCCATAGCCATCATGGTTTCCAGTGCCTGTGCCGGTCCGGGACCAAACGGAGCGCCTTCCTCCGCTTCTCCCCTGACGCTGGGACAGGATACCAGTTCCCTGAGATCCGCGACCATCGACTCCCGGAGTTCTTCGATCCGCAGCAGGTAATCAGGATTTTTTGTTTTTGCTTCCATTGGAATCTCCTCCTGAAGAACTGCTTTTTCCCGAAGAACTGCTTTTTCCCGCGGTATAGACGGTCTTTCCTTTGATATATCCTCCGAACAGCTCTTCGGTATAGTCCTTCGCCTGCTGTGCCCTGCTGAAATGTCCGGAAGCTGCCAGCGCTTCATTCTCTGAAAGGGAGCCGTCCAGTGGAATGATCCGGTATTCCAGTCCGCCGCCCGCACTCTGATATTTGTCCAGCCATGTCGGCATCACGCGGACAGTTTCCGACTTGATTCTGTCTTTATTCGGCTGCACAATCAGTGTTACCGTCGCCATGGCTCCGTTTTCGGTATATTTGTTGGAAAGTGTCTCGGTCCTCTGATTGGAGATATAATTCCCCAGGGAATAGAACACCGGCACTTTTTTCCCGCTTTTTTTGCCGTTTTTCTCTGTGGACAGCACATCGACACTCTGCAGGACATGCGGATGGGACGCGAAAATGATGTCCGCTCCTCTGTCGGCCAGTTCCTGCGCCATCTCTTCCTGCTGTGTATTCGGCTTCTGCTCGTACTCATTGCCCCAGTGCATATAGCAGACCACCACATCGGCCCCGTCTTCACGGCACGCGTCGATATCGGCTTCGATCCGGTCATAATCTTCTGATTCCAGGTCGTGATAATTAAAGGAATTGATCAGTTCCTGGGAATCCGCTGAAATCGCGTTGCCATTGATGGTCGGGGATCCGCCGGCGGTCTGTGTCGTTTCATAGGTATAGGCCACCAGGCCGATTTTCACGCCTTTGACCTTTACGACAGCATGACGCTCACTTTCGTCCTCCAGACGGCTGCCCACGGTTTTCAGTCCGGCATCCCTCAGGACTTCCAGTGTCCGCTGCATACCGTCATAACCGGTGTCCATCATGTGATTGTTGCTCGTAAAGGCCACATCGAACCCGGCACCTTTCACCGCGTCCGCCAGGGAATCCGGCGCGTTGAACAGAGGATATCCCTGTGGAGTCCCGCCTTTGAAGGTTGTCTCCATATTGCAGAGCGCCAGATCCGCATCTTTGATATAGTCTTCTACATATTCATAGTTGTCGGTAAAATCATAGGAACCGTCAGACTGCAGCGCGGACCGGAGGTTCGGGGCGTGCGCCATGATATCCCCCACGCACAGAATGCTGATTTTGACGGATTTATTCTCTTTCGCTTTTTTCTTCGCGGCTTCCTCTTCCGCGGATTTCCCCGTACAGGCTGTCCCTGCCACGAGCACCACAATCAGAAAAAGAACCAGGAAAAGACTCTTTTTTTTCATATACATTACTCCTGCTGTCAAAAATACAGAAAAAAGAAAACGCTGATATGTCATTATACAACATCAGCGTTTCATGGGAATCATTAATCCGGTTTTTCTGAAGATTTTATACTGCGCGTACCGCTTCGACTTCCGGAACTGCTTCCTTGATGATTCTCTCTACGATCGCCTGAAGGGTAATCGTGGCGCCCGGGCAGCCGCTGCAGGCTCCCTGAAGACGTACATTGACGATATTGTCCGGCGTGTATTCTACAAATTCAATGTCTCCGCCGTCTCTCTGAAGAAACGGTTTGATTTCTTCGATGCTGCTTTCGATGTTTGCGAGGATATCGTTTTCCTGTGGCATATTGAACTCCTTCTCT
>CAMNJG010000205.1 GCA_946541285.1 uncultured Clostridia bacterium | reverse complement strand
CTGAACCGGAACCTTTCTCCCGAAAGTCCGGATCGGTCGCGATTGCGTAGCTGACCAGGACCGGATAGGAAATCTGACCGTTTTTTCCGGGGATCATCAGATCCCCCATCAGGAACTGGGTCAGGATGGATCGGACGATGCCTTCCTCCGTGATCATAAAGGTCTCCAGATCTTCGCGGAAACTGTTCAGAAACTCCAGAATCATTTCATCACTGTCCCCGAAAGTCTGTCTCCAGATTCTCAGAAATTCCGGCATGTTTCTGCCGGTAAGTGTTTCAATTTTCATTTCTTACCTTTCTATTTGTATATTTTCTGTTTCTTCTTCATTTTTACCCCTAAAGCGTGTTAAAATAGCTACAGTAAAAAATGTCATTTTGATCAATGTCTGCGAGAGCACGATCCGTGGAGAGAAGCAGACGAGTTCTGGAGGTTATGACAATGGGTTACAAAAGCGATATTGAAATTGCTCAGGAGGCAGATATCCGTCCGATCGCGGAAATTGCGTCCAGTGCGGGAGTAGACGAGAAATATCTCGAATACTATGGGAAGTACAAAGCAAAGTTCAGTTATGATATCTATGACGATGTCGCTGACAGAAAAGACGGCAAACTGATCCTCGTGACAGCCATCAATCCAACCCCTGCAGGCGAAGGGAAGACCACGACCTCGATCGGACTGTGTGATGCCCTCAGAAAAAGAGGCAAAAATGCCATGCTTGCGCTCAGGGAACCGTCTCTTGGCCCGGTATTCGGCCTGAAGGGCGGCGCGGCTGGTGGTGGCTACGCGCAGGTCATCCCAATGGAAGATATCAATCTTCATTTCACCGGCGATATCCACGCGATCACAACCGCCAACAACCTGATCGCGGCGATTCTCGATAACCATATTCAGCATGGCAACGCGCTGAACATCGATCCGAAATCCATCACATGGAAGAGATGTATGGACATGAATGACCGTCAGCTTCGTTTTATCGTTGACGGACTTGGTGGAAAAGTAAACGGTGTCCCGAGAGAAGACGGTTTTGATATCAGTGTCGCGACAGAAATTATGGCGATTTTCTGTCTGGCCACCAGCATGAGTGATTTAAAAGAAAGACTGGGAAGAATCATCGTTGGTTTCACTTATGATGATGAACCGGTTACCGTAGCGGATCTCAGGGCCCAGGGCGCGGCAGCCGCGCTTCTGAAGGACGCGATCAAACCGAATCTTGTGCAGTCCCTTGAGCAGTCGCCGGCTCTTGTACACGGGGGACCGTTCGCGAACATCGCCCATGGCTGTAACAGTGTCATGGCAACCAGCCTGGCGCTGAAGCTCAGCGATTACGTCGTCACAGAAGCCGGATTCGGCGCGGATCTCGGCGCGGAAAAATTCCTTGATATCAAGTGCCGCCAGGCAGGTCTTACGCCGGACGCAGTGGTAATCGTCGCGACCTGCAGGGCTCTCAAACATCACGGAGGTGCTGAGGACTACAATTCGGAAGATGTCGAAGCTCTCAGAAAAGGAATGAGCAACCTGATCAAACATATCGAAACCATCAAAAATGTTTATCAGCTGCCAACTGTTGTCGCGATCAATAAATTCCCGACAGATACCGATGCGGAAGTAGAGTGTCTCACCGAAGAATGCAGAAAACTGGGTGTCAATGTCCGTCTGTCCGATGTATGGGCGAAAGGCGGAGACGGCGCGCTGGAACTCGCGGATGAAGTCGTCCGTCTGGCAGAGTCCGGCGAAGGTAATTTCCAGTTCTCCTACGGGGATGAACTGAGCATTAAGGAAAAGATCGAAGCCATTGCGACAAAAGTCTATGGAGCAGACGGTGCGAATTACACCAAAGCCGCAGAAAAACAGCTGGCCAGAATCAACCGTCTCGGTCTGAACCAGATGCCGGTCTGCATTGCAAAAACACAGTATTCCCTGTCGGATGACCAGACACTTCTGGGCAGGCCGGAAGGATTCCGTATCACCATCCGTGAATTCCGGATTTCCGCCGGAGCAGGTTTCATTGTCGCGCTGGCGGGTGACATCATGACCATGCCTGGACTTCCGAAGCGTCCGGCGGCAGAAAACATTGATGTGGACAGCCACGGAGTGATTTCCGGATTGTTCTGATTTTTACTGAAACTATCGAAACTATATAGCGTATTTACCAGATGTGTCCGGATGCTGTCACAGCATCCGGCACATCGTTGTGTCAGGAACTTTTATTCTGTAAGTTTCCTGAATCAGACACACCATTTCCGAAGGAGGAAAACATGCTCGACAAAACATGCCGCGCGTTTATCGATGAACTGGGGTCCACTGCTCCGGTACCGGGAGGTGGCAGCGCGTCCGCTCTGGTCGGCGCCATCGGCATCGCTCTCGGTACGATGGCCGGTCTTCTGACTACCGGAAAAAAAAGTGCTGCTGCCCATGAAGAAGAACTGCAGGAGCTGATCCGCCTGTCTGTCAGTATGACGGAACGGTTTAAGGAAGCAGTCAATCGTGATGTGACGGCATTTGAACCTCTGGCGCAGGCATATAAACTTCCGAATCAGACGGACGAAGAAAAGAAACAGCGCGCTGAAGAAATTCAGAAACATCTGATCACAGCGACGGAAGCGCCACTGGAACTGACGGAGCTGTGTACGGAAGCCCTGGAATTACTGGAACGCTATTCCGGAATCGCGAACAAAATGGTGATCAGTGATGTTGGCGTAGGAGCCGCGGTATGTGAAGCCGCTTTAAAGGGAGCACGCCTGAATGTACTGATCAATCTGCGTTCCATGAAAGACGAAACCGCAAGAAAGGCATTATCCGACAGACTTGAAACAGCCTGTGACAAAGGACTCCGATCAGCAGAACTTTGTTATGGCCGAGTGGAAGAAGCCTGCAAGTAGACAGACAGAAGAGAATTATGGCAAAAATTTTATACGGAAAGCCGGTCGTTGACAGTATCAAGAATGACCTTACACGCAGAATTAAACTGATAAAAGAAAGAGGCGTCTCACCAGGACTTGCCGTTCTCCGCGCGGGAGAACGGCCGGATGATATCGCCTACGAAAACCGCCTGAACAGTATGTGCGATCTCCTGGGCA
>CAMNJG010000204.1 GCA_946541285.1 uncultured Clostridia bacterium | reverse complement strand
ATTTGGACATCCCGTGAAAATTCTGCTGTCTCTCAGTGCATTGTACCGCTTGGGTCTGTGACCTTTTGACAAAATGGCTCGGACGGAGCTGCCTTCACGACTCCATTCCACGCCTGATTGTCAGAGATACTGGCCGTTCACTGAACAGTAACGGATTTTCCAGAGCTTTAAGATCACAGCCGTTTTCCCTTAATAGAATCCGAGATTTCTGAAGATAAGGAGCCACAGGAACAGCGTTATACACGAAAGAGGTGTCGAGATCATGACCGCACTTCCGGCAATCTCTCCATCGCTGTCCATCGCGACAGCCATCGGGTATGATGATACCGCTGCAGGGGATGCCATCATGATGAGCAGTGTTACGAAAGCAACATCACGGAAGCCGAGGAGCGCTGCCAGCGGCAGTCCTGCCGCGGGAACGATTACCAGTCTCCCCACAACACAGATCATGATCTTCCTGCCCTTTGACGATATGATTGAAGGATCAAAAGAAATTCCAAGCGATATCAGAGCCATTGGCATCGTTGCCGCTGAGATGCCTTCGACAACGCCGGTAACTGCTGACGGCAGCGGTATCTGAAGCACAGAGAAAAGCGCACCGGAAGCGGCGCCGATGATCAACGGATTTCTCAGCACTTTGAAGGCTACTGATCCTGCGCTCGCCTTGCCTCCTCTGAAGTGTTCAAGCAGGACAACAGCGATGAAGTTGAAACACGGGATCACGAAAGTGACCATCATCGCTGCTGTCGGCAGCCCCTGTTTCCCATATATGTTCTGGACGATCATCACCCCCATCAGCAGGAAGTTACTCCTGTAGATCGCCTGGATCATAGCTCCGCGGGACGCATCGTTCTTCTCAATCCTTATGACCACTGCTGCAATTATCTGCACCGACAGGAGTATGAATGAAATGGCGAAAAGTATCAGCTTCAGATCGATGATTTCAGAAATGTCTGCGCTGCGGATATTGTCGAACATGAGAACAGGATAAAAGAAAGTAAACAGCATCCGGTTAATGCGTTTGTTCTCCTCTTCATTGATCATCCCTGCCCTTCTGATCACAACTCCGATCATTATATATATAAAAAGGGGAAGAACTGCGTTAAAGCATATTTGTATATTCTCCATTGAACTCTTCGATCCTTTCTCCGCAGGACTCCTTCAGTTTGCTGATCACCACTATCTGCGCAGGCGTATTGATCATTCCTCTACCAGATACGCTCCTTTTTTCCAGCGGTTGCTGAGGTAATACGTCCAGCTGATCAGGAATCCTGTACTGAACCCAAACAGACCATTCCACCAGATGATCGTGTAACCGAAAAACGCGCTGTAACGGAACAGATACGTCACCAGTACACGCATCCCCAGCGCGCCGGTCGCCACCACGGTCGGGACGCCACTGTGATTGGCACCCTGGAAAACACCGAACAGCGGGATATACAGCGACAGGATAATATTGACCAGGGAAACGGCACGCAGATGTGCCAGACAGTACTCCGCTGCCTGATCACTCAGACCGAACAGTTCAATGATATTTCCGGCGAAAATCCAGACCAGCGCGCAGATTCCCAGCGTCATCCCCAGTGAGATCAACAGTGTCTGGCGGACACCCAGACGGACGCGATCGATCTTCCCGGCGCCGATATTCTGCCCGGTATAGGTTGCCAGGGTAGCGTGGAACGCATTGCACGGAAGATTCAGGTACATTTCGATCCTCTGCCCGACGGTAAAGGACGCCGTCATCACCTGCCCGAATCCGTTGACCGCCCTCTGTATGAATGTCAGGCCGAAGGAGACAATGATCAGCTGCAGCGCGACCGGAAACCCGATCTTCAGCGTTTTGACCGCCAGCCTGCCATTCCAGGTATACTCCTTCAAACGGAAATGGAATACCGGATACCTGCGGATCATGTAGAAATACGCCGCAATGAAGGAAACCGCCTGTGAAATATCGGTAGCTGCCGCCGCTCCGGCCACACCCCAGTGGAATACCGCGACGAACAGCAGATCCAGCAGAATATTCAGGACCGAAGAAATCAGCAGGAAATACAGCGTCGCCGCGCTGTCTCCCACAGCCCTCAGGATATATGAAAAAATATTGTAGCCAAACTGGAATATCAGTCCCACAGAGTAGATCTGGAAATACAGGACGGTCAGGTCCAGAAAATCCTCCGGGACATTCACCAGATAGTGAAATGCCGGCCGTGCCACCAGGACACCCACGAGGGCGGAAAGGATTCCCAGTCCCATAAGCAGTAAAATCCCTGTGGAAGCATTGGCCCGGACATTTTTCTCATCGCCGGCGCCATAATTCTGCGCGACAACAATACTGTTACCTGTTGAAAAACCCATGGCGACTGCCAGAAACAGGAATGTAAAACTGGCCGTCGTCCCCACTGCTGACAAAGCGGCTTCTCCCGCGTAATTCCCGACGATGATCGTATCCACCGTGTTATACAGCTGTTGCAGCAGGGAACCTGCCAGCACCGGAAGCGCGAAGCGAAGGGTGTGCTTCCATGGCGCGCCTTCTGTCATCATTTTCTGATTCGCATTCATTGTCCACCTGATGATTTCCTGTTACTATTTAACATATTCGCACTCTGCCCCTGTGGATTCTGCGCCTTTCTGCGCTGATTTCAGAAGCTGTGCTGTATTCCAGTTTTTACGCGGAGACGCGTTCAGAATGATTACTTTCATTTTAATGATATCCCTCCATGATAAGGAACTGTAGTTTAATAAATTATACAGTTCACTTGCCTCTTTTCCCGATTGCCGCGTCAAAAAGCCTCGCCGATGCCCGCATCGCCTGCGTTTTTTTCCTTGCACTCGGAAAAACATTCGGCGCGAAATGCACAATTTATTTTCATACAGTTCCTAATTTCAAAAGATACTGAGCGGAAAAAAACCACTCTGATACGACAGTATACATCCGATTCACCGGAAAGTCACGAAATACCCGTCCCTTCATAGTCCATTGCGATCGACCAATGAAACAAAAATACTGCCCGGGATGGAGTCCTACGTCGCTCCGCTCACCATTTTGAAAGATCATCAGAGATACCGGTTGCTTACTGAACAGTAACCGACCTGTCACAACATTTGCGCCTGAACCTGAAGAAACACTGCCGGTACAATATCCTGTTATGA
>CAMNJG010000203.1 GCA_946541285.1 uncultured Clostridia bacterium | reverse complement strand
CATTAAAAGAAACGGCCGCGCTGAGGCGGCCAGTTGTTTCTCTGTACTTCTAAAAATCCTGCTGGTTGGTCATCTGTTTCGCGGAAATCCGTCCCATATGGCCCAGCGCCAGGCCGGTTCCGATCGCGACACAGTTCATCGGTTCCTCCGCGATCGTCACCGGGATCCGGGTGCGGTCTGCGATCCGCTTATCCAGTCCCCAGAGAAGTGAGCCACCACCGGTCAGCATGATTCCGGAAGCGCTGATATCCGCGGCAATCTCCGGAGGAGCCATTTCCAGCACCGAATGGATCGCTTCACAGATGGTCGTCAGTGACTCATCCAGCGCGTCATAGATTTCCTCTGATGTGACTGTGACCGATACCGGAAGCCCGGAGATCATATCCCGTCCCCGGCATTCCATGCTGACGGTCTTTTCCCTCGGGAACGCCGTCCCGATATTGAACTTGAGCTGTTCCGCGGTCCGTTCACCGATCTGGATTTTATGGACCTTCCGCATGTGCTTGATAATCGCTTCGTCCATTTTATCACCGGCCACTTTGACCGAACGGCTGATCACGATACCTCCCAGTGAAATGATCGCGATATCCGTCGTGCCGCCGCCGATATCGATCACCATGGTCCCGTCCGGTTTCATAATATCCAGCCCCGCACCAATGGCTGCCGCGATCGGTTCTTCCATCAGGAAGACTTCCTTCGCGCCTGCCATGGAAGCCGCTTCGCTGACAGCTCTTTTTTCGACCTCCGTGACACCGCTGGGAACACAGACCATGATCCTCGGTTTAAAGAAACGGCTGGAACCGCAGGTTTTTTTGATAAAATACTTCAGCATCCGTTCTGTGGTATCGTAATCTGAAATGACCCCATCCCTCAGAGGCCTGACCGCAATGATATTGCCCGGTGTCCGTCCCAGCATTTCCCTGGCTTCTTCTCCCACTGCCAGAACTTCGAACGTATCCCTGTTCAGTGCCACAACTGACGGCTCATTGAGCACAATACCCTTTCCTTTTATATAGATCAGTACATTGGCGGTACCGAGGTCGATACCGACTTCATTCGAAAATGCCATTCTGTCTCCTTCTGTTTTATAGAATCTGCCAGTCAACCGGTTCGATGCCGTGTGACTGCAGGAATTCATTGGTTCTGGAAAAATGTCTGCACCCGAAAAATCCGTTTCTCGCGGAAAAAGGACTTGGATGTGCCGCTTCCAGGATCAGATGCTGTTCATTCGTAATCAGTTCTTTTTTGGCTCTGGCGTTGGCCCCCCAGAGAAGAAATACGGTTGGCTGCGCGCGTTCATTGAGTTTATGGATGACTTCATCCGTAAAAATTTCCCAGCCTTTTCCCCGATGGGAGCCTGGCTGTCCCGCCCTGACGGTCAGAACGGTATTCAGCAACAGCACCCCCTGAGCAGCCCAGGATTCCAGGCAGCCATGCGCCGGTATCCGGCACCCCAGGTCATCGTACAGTTCCTTAAAAATATTCTGGAGCGAAGGAGGAGCTTTCACCCCTTTCCTTACAGAAAAGCACATTCCATGCGCCTGCCCCGGTCCGTGATACGGATCCTGGCCAATGAGGACTGCTTTTACTTTACTGTACGGCGTCGCTTTCATCGCGTTGAATATATCATACATCGAAGGATATATGTCATATTGACGCTGCTGAAAATATTCTTCTTTCAGAAAATCCCGAAGCCGCAGATAATATTCTTTTTCAAATTCCCCTTTCAGGATTTCATCCCAGTCATTTCCGAAATTGACCATGTCCGCATTCTCCATCTTTTTCAATTGCAGAGTGATGTATCCCTCAGGAAAGTCTCTGCTCAATCAGCGATGCCAGCTCTTCTGCCATCGGACGGATCTCCGCCTCGTCTTCTCCTTCAATCATCACCCTGACCAGCGGCTCCGTTCCGGATTTCCGGATCAGCACACGTCCACGCCGGCCTTCACTGCAGACGGTCTGCTCGACACGGTCGATTGCCTGCAGGATTTCGTCATCATTTTTCCACTGGTCTTTGTTGTCATTTCTGACCTGCGCATTGACCAGCACCTGCGGATAGACCTGCATCTCCTCTGCCAGTTCCGAGGCCGGTTTTCCGTAATGCCGCAGTGCCTGCAGAAGCTGCAGCCCCGCGATCATGCCGTCCCCGGTTGTACAGTGGTCCAGAAGAAGAATATGGCCGGACTGTTCCCCGCCGAGGACGCTGCCGGTTTTCAGCATACTTTCCAGTACATACCGGTCCCCGACATCGGTGACATCCACCTGAATCCCCAGTTCCTCCGCGCGTCTGTGGAATCCGATATTACTCATCTGCGTAACGGTTACCCGGTTCTCCGCGAGAGTCCCTCTCTCTTTCATATACTTTTCAAAAATGCTGATCAGACGGTCTCCATCGATCAGGTTTCCTTTCTCATCAACAGCGATCAGACGATCCGCGTCACCATCGAACGCGAGCCCGGCATCCGCTTTTTCACTGACAACTTTTTCAGCCAGCTTCTCCGGATGTGTCGAACCACACGCGTCATTGATGTTGATCCCGTCCGGTTCACACCCGATCACGGTGACATCCGCGCCAAGACCGCCAAATACATCCGGCGCGAGAACGCTGGCCGCCCCGTTCGCGCAGTCCAGCACAATCCGCATACCATCCAGCCTTCCCTCAAAAGTGGACTGGACAAATTCTCTGTATTTCACGACCGGATCTTCTTCAGGTTCTACCAGGCGGCCGATTTGTTCACCTTCCGCAGTCACCTGGATACCGTTCCGGATCATTTCTTCGATTTCGTCTTCCAGCGCGTCGTCAAGTTTAAATCCTTCCGCGTTAAAGAACTTGATGCCGTTAAACTGAAAAGGATTATGGGACGCGGAGATCACCACGCCGGCGTCCGCCTCATACTGCCGCGTCAGGCAGGCGATCCCCGGTGTCGGGATCACCCCTGCCCGGATCACGTCACCTCCGGCAGAGAGTATCCCGGCTGTCAGTGCATTCTCAAGCATTTCGCCGGATCCCCTGGTATCCCGGCCTATGACAATAAGAGGACGCGGGCTGTCCTTCGCCAGAACCAGCGCGGCTGCTTTTCCCAGATCCACGGCCAGTTCTACCGTAAGCTCACTGTTCGCGACACCTCTTACTCCATCTGTTCCAAACATTCGTGACATTGTTATCGATCCTCCGTTGTATCAT
>CAMNJG010000202.1 GCA_946541285.1 uncultured Clostridia bacterium | reverse complement strand
AAAAGGAGTCCTTCCCATGAGCAGTACCAATCTTACTGTGGAACGCAAAGCCTCTGTCAAAAACGGCGTGGGCCGGCTGGCCATCTCCATGACCCTGATCCTGGCCGAAATCTTTTTTTCAATCGAACTGTTCCTGTATTTCGTCACGATCGCCGCGTGGGTCGAGATGGCGAGCCGTCTGCTGGCCATCATCCTTGTGCTCTGGATCCTCAATTCCCACCGGGCCGGCAGCATCAAAACCCCCTGGATTATCCTGATCATGGTCTTTCCGGTCATGGGGTCCAGCCTTTTTCTGATTACCGGACTGAACGTCACTCCGAAGAAAATGCGGAAGCGCTACGAACTCATCGACCAGGCGCTGCTCCCGAAGCTCACCGAAGGTATGGCCGGGAAGCATACAGAGACCGCTTCTGAAAATCTCCGGCGCTTTTCTCCCCAGTTATCAGGGATCTCACAGCATCTGCTGCGCAGCAGCCTTTATCCGGTCTATCAGGACACGGATCTCACCTATTACGATGACGCCGCGAAAGGTCTGGAGGCACAGAAGGAAGCGCTGCGCGAAGCGGAAAAGTTCATTTTCATGGAATATCACGCGATCGAGGACAAAGAATCCTGGTGGGAAATCCAGGACATCCTGGAGGAGCGCGTGCAGGCCGGTGTGGAGGTCCGTGTCTTCTATGACGACATGGGATCCATCGGTTTTATCAATACGGATTTCGTCAAACGCCTGCAGGAGGTTGGCATCCAGTGCCGGGTTTTCAATCCTTTCAAACCCGTTGTCAATCTGTTCCTGAACAACCGCGACCACCGCAAAATCACCGTCGTAGACGGACGGGTCGGTTTTACCGGTGGCTACAATCTGGCGAACGAATATTTCAATCTGACACATCCGTATGGTCAGTGGAAGGACAGCGGGATCAAAATCACCGGAGCCGCCGTCCGCAGCCTGACGGTCACCTTCCTGGAAAACTGGAACGCCGTGAAAAACGGGGATCAGGACGACACCTCTTTTAAGCAGTACCTGCCGTTCCCGGAATACCAGGCCCGTGAAAAAGAGGCCTTTGTCCAGCCATATGCCGACAGCCCACTGGATAATGAACATATCGGAGAAGATGTCTATATCAATATGCTGAACAAAGCGGTCAACTACTGCTGGTTCGTGACACCATACCTTATCATCACCGACGAAATGGCCCACGCCTTTGCCCTCGCCGCAAAGCGGGGCGTCGATGTCCGGGTCATCACGCCCGGCATCCCGGATAAAAAAGTGGTCTATCGCGCTACCCGAAGCAATTATAAGCAGCTCGCCCTGGCAGGGGTGCGGATCTACGAATGGACTCCCGGATTCTGCCACTGCAAAATGAGCATTGCCGATGATGTCGCCGCGACCTGTGGCACCATCAACCTGGATTACCGCAGCCTGTACCATCATTTTGAAAACGGCTGTCTGTACATCAACTGTGAAGCGGTGCGTGACACCCGCCGGGACTTCGAATCCATGTTCGCAGAGTCCCGGGAAGTCACCGAAGACTATGCCACCGGAAAATACTCCCATTTCCGTATCGATCACATGATCCTGAAGCTCTTCGCACCACTTCTGTAAATCATATCTGACCGAAAAATCTGAAATACACATTATTATGAAACTCAAACTCAGAGCGGACGGGCTTTTCAGCGGCCGGGACCTGTTCCAGCTCATCTGGCCGCTGATCCTGGATCTGTTCCTGACCTTCTTTGTCGGGATGCTGGACTCCATCATGGTCTCCAGCGTCAGCGAATCCGCGGTTTCCGCGATTTCCCTCGTTGACCAGATCATGCAGCTCGTCATCATGATCTTTTCCGCCATGGCTGCCGGCGGCGCCGTTATCGCGGGGCAGTACCTGGGTGCCCAGAGGCAGAAAGAAGCCTGCAGCAGCGCGCAGCAGCTGGTGTGGCTGATGTTCCTGACCGGGCTGGGTATGTGTCTCTTCCTCCTTCTGTTCCACCGTCCGATCATGGACCACGTCTTCGGGCAGATTACGCCGGAAGTTTATGCTTACAGCGAAAAATACCTGCTGATCACTGCCTTTTCCATCCCCATGCTGGCGATCCATCAGGCAGGCGCTTCGGTCTTCCGGACGATGGGCAACTCCCGGAATCCGATGTTCATCTCCGTCATGATGAACGTAATCAATTTCAGCGGAAACGCGCTGCTGATCTACGGATTCGGAATGGATACCGATGGTGCCGGGATTTCCACACTGCTGTCCCGGACCGCAGCCGCGGTTGTCATCACCATCCTGCTGCTGAAGCCGTCCCGCGCGCTTCATTATGAAAAAACACTGCGCTACCGTCCCAATGGCCTCCTCATCCGGAAAATCCTCTATGTCGGGGTTCCCAACGGTCTGGAAAACGGCATGTTCCAGCTGGGCAAACTGCTGCTCCTGAGCCTGGTCTCCACCTTTGGAACCAGTGCCATCACTGCCAACGCCATCACACAGAATGTAGCGCAGCTGCAGCTGATCCCGGCCTTCGCGGTAAATATGGCCACGACCACGGTGATCGCCCGCTGTACCGGCTATGGGGATACGGATCAGGTACGTTACTATAACCGGATCCTGCTGTTCATCATGTACGCCACCTCCCTGGGGCTGGCCTGGTCCATCTATTTTTCCATGCCGCTGATCCTGACCATGTATCACGCTTCGGAAGCCACCGCCGCCCTGACCATGACGATGGTCAACTGGCACACCATCGGCGCCGTCAGCCTCTGGCCCCTCTCCTTCGAGGTTCCGCAGGCACTGCGGGCCTCCGGGGATGTCCGGTTCACGATGCTGACCTCGATCCTCATCATGTGGTGTGTGCGGATCATCGGCGCCTATCTCCTGGCCTATCCTCTGGGCATGGGCGCGCCGGCACCATGGATCGCCATGGTCATCGATTTCGTGTTCCGCACGACTGTTTACCAGCTCCGCTGGCGCTCCGGCAAATGGATGGACAAAAAAGTGATCTGACAACAACTTGTCCGGCCCCTTTTCCGGGTACGTCCGTCCGTTCTTCACTCCCAGCCGCAACAAAACCTGTCTACAATAAAAAACAGCTGGCTTCCTCACCGGGAAGTCAGCTGTCTGTTTTCATTTGATTCTGTTATATGCATCCTGTACAACGTACTGTGACGGATACACCAGCGCGGCCTACCACCAGCCGTCTTCGTCGTCCAGGTCTAC
>CAMNJG010000201.1 GCA_946541285.1 uncultured Clostridia bacterium | reverse complement strand
TTCCAAAGGTCTGGGAAGAACACAGGGATTACGCGGCACAGTGCATTTCGTGCAACACCTGCTTTGGACGGCCGGGACGCCGCTGCGTCTTCCGTCAGCAGGACAGGCAGTAAGGAACTGTGAACTGTGCATGAAGGGAAAAATATTCTGAACTGAAAAAGAGGTACCCTGCAGGAAGAAAGGGGAAACGATCTTCCTGCGCGGTACCTCTTTTTATCTTTTTTATGCGTGCTCATCAAGTACAGCGGGGGCTTCATGAGCGGGCGTTTTTATCCGTCAATTTCCTTCAGAAACTGATCCGCGTGTTCCAGCATACCGCGGACACTTTCAAATGAAGTGGAGCCTTCGGATTTTTTGGCTTTGATGCAGGTGCGGATGTCGATTCTCGCGTAGACATCTTCGTCGAACTGCGGAGCGAAGTCACGGAGCTGGTCCAGGGAGAGATCTTCCAGGGCTTTGTCATGGGAGATGCAGTAGAGGACCAGTTCGCCGATGATCGCGTGGCATTCCCGGAACGGGACACCTTTGGAAACCAGGTAGTCAGCAGCGTCTGTGGCATTGGTGAAGCCTTTCGTGGCAGCCATGGCGGTGATTTCCGGTTTTACGGTCATGGTATCGAGCATATCCGCGAAAATGCTGATGCAGGCGGAGAGCGTGTCGTACGCATCGAATACCGGCGGTTTGTCTTCCTGCATATCTTTGTTATATGCCAGCGGCAGGCCTTTCATGATGGTGAACAGTGTCATCATGTCGCCGTAAACCCGACCGGTTTTTCCACGGATGAGCTCTGCCATATCCGGGTTCTTTTTCTGTGGCATGATGCTGGAGCCGGTACTGTAAGCGTCATCAATCTCAATGAAACTGAACTCCGCGCTGCTCCAGAGGATCAGTTCTTCACAGAAGCGGGAGAGGTGCATGGCGCAGATCGACGCGTCGCTGAGGAATTCCAGCGCGTAGTCACGGTCGCTGACAGCGTCCATGGCATTGGCGCAGGTACGGTCAAATCCGAGGGCTTCTGTAAGGAAGGCGCGGTCGGTATGGTATCCGGTTCCGGACATGGCACCGGCACCCAGTGGATTTTCATTCATACGGATCAGGCAGTCGTGGAAACGGCTGTAATCCCGTTTGAACATTTCAAAGTACGCCATCATATGGAAGGCGAACGTAACCGGCTGTGCCCTCTGGAGATGGGTGTAACCTGGCATGATCGTGTCCTGATGGGATTCCGCGATGGTGTAGATGGAATGAAGCAGCCGCTTCAGGTCTTCCATGGTGTTCTGTACGGCCTCCCGGGTCCACATGCGGAAATCGACGGCAACCTGATCGTTACGGCTTCGGGCAGTATGAAGGCGTTTGCCCGGTGTGCCGATCCGTTCGGTCAGGATGCTTTCGATATTCATATGAATGTCTTCGTTATCGATCGTGAATTCGATTTTTCCGTCTTCGATATCCTGCAGGATGCCGGCCAGTCCTGCGTCAATTGCGTCAGCGTCTTCCTGTGAGATGATGCCGCAGCGGGCCAGCATGGCCGCGTGGGCCCGGCTGCCTTCGATATCCTGACGGTAAAGGCGTTTGTCAAAATCAATGGACGCGTTGAATTCCAGAGCAGAGGCGCTTTCATTCTTGGTAAAGCGGCCGCCCCATAATTTATCGGACATATAGGAACCTCCCCGGACCGGTGTTTCCGGTCAGCTGTGATGGCGCCCTTCTGTGACCAGACGGACGCGGAACTGTCTGAAAAAGGCGCCGGAAGCCTGATTTCCGGCGCCTTTGGTTGTGATATGTTATGTCTGGATTTGTACAGATTCGTTATGCTGTGTCAGGATCAGTCTTCTGTGTATCTGGACGGAATCCCGTTTTCCTTGCAGTTGATCGCGCGGATCTTCTGCGGCAGGGAGAAGAGATTGATGAATCCTTCCGCGTCACTCTGGTCGTAGACATCGTCTTCGCTGAAAGTGGCGAATCCTTCATTGAAGAGGGAATACTTTGATTTGGAAGCGACTGGGTACGCGGTTCCTTTGTACAGCTTCATTTTGACGACACCGGTCACGACTTCCTGTGTGGAATCAACGAATGCGTCGAGCGCATCCTTGAGAGGGGTGAACCACTGTCCATCGTAAAGAATCTGAGCGTATTTGATGGAAACGTGATTCTTGAAACTCATGGTTTCTCTGTCAAGAACGAGTTTTTCCAGATCCTGGTGCGCTTTGTAAAGGATTGTGCCGCCAGGGGTTTCGTAAACGCCTCTGGATTTCATGCCGACCAGACGGTTTTCGATGATATCGATAGTACCGACACCGTGCTTTCCGCCGATTTCGTTCAGCTTCTGGAGCAGTGCCACGCCGTCCATATCCTCGCCGTCGAGCGCGACAGGGATGCCTTTGTCGAAAGTGATGTCGATGAATTCCGGTTCGTCCGGAGCTGCTTCCGGAGTGGAGGACATGACATGGATGTCGTCTTCGTGGATGTTCCACGGATTTTCAAGATTGCCGCCTTCGTGGCTGATGTGCCACAGGTTCTGGTCACGGCTGTAGATCTTTTTCAGTGTCGCGGAGATAGGAATTTTCTTTTCTTCCGCGTAGGCGATGAGATCCTCACGGGATTTGAAATCCCACTCACGCCATGGCGCGATGCATTTGATCGAAGGATCCAGCGCGTGGATACCGGATTCAAAACGAACCTGGTCATTTCCTTTTCCGGTGCAGCCGTGCGCGATGGCGTCAGCGTTTTCCATATGGGCGATTTTGACCAGTTTCTTCGCGATCAGCGGACGGGCAAACGCGGTTCCCAGCAAATAATCATTTTCGTAGACAGCGCCGGCCTTCAGTCCCGGCCATACATATTCGCTGACGAATTCGTCCTGTGCTTCAACAATGTAGCATTTGGTCGCGCCGGTCGCGTAGGCTTTCTGTTCTACTTCCTCCATGACATCGTCCTGACCGACATTGATGCACGCCGCG
Source organism: uncultured Clostridia bacterium (assembly GCA_946541285.1). Lineage (GTDB taxonomy): Bacteria > Bacillota > Clostridia > Peptostreptococcales > Anaerovoracaceae > RUG708. Next base: position 279 of record CAMNJG010000201.1, on the reverse strand, counting down.
ATGACTTCATATCCTTTTTCCATCAGCCATGTCAGGATGACGGATGTGTCGAGCCCGCCGGAATAGGCGAGGATTACTTTTTTATCTGCCATTTTATGCCTCCGTTGATTGTGAATAGCGGGAAAGTCGCGCAGGATTTTCCCTGTCTGTTATCATGACATCATAAAATGATGATGACGTTTTAAAACCGATGTTCCCAGTATAGCACAGACAAAAAGTGAATACAATAATGAATTTATATTTATGCATGAATATAAATAAATATGCATAAACATACAT
>CAMNJG010000200.1 GCA_946541285.1 uncultured Clostridia bacterium | reverse complement strand
TTCCTTAGAGATTGAGATCGACTTCCATATTCCAGGCAGCTTCATCGTAAAGGATGTCGATGGCGTTTTTTTTCGAATCTTCCGCGGAGTAATAACGTTTCCCGCTGTCTTTGTTTCTGGTAAAACCAGCGTCCCGGACCTGTTCGACATAAGCGTTGAAATCTTCTACAGAGATACCGTAAGCGGTGAATCCCAGATAATCATCATCTTTTTTGGTAGTGACACGGTAATAGTCACAGGATGGCTTCGGGATCAGCGCGGTCAGTTCCGTGGACGGCCAGTTGTTGAGTGCTACCGGAGCATCCTCGACAGACCAGGTTTTGCTGACGAAATCATACTGACACCGGTACAGCAGATCATCTCTGACCAGCCCCAGCGTCAGTGTGTCCGGCCGCATCAGGACGAACTGGTCATAATTCGGCGCGTCGTACCAGGTCATGGAATGCATCCCGATCGTGACCGGTACATCCTTCAGGTACTGTCCGGGTTTTACATATGCTTCCGATGTGCCGATGAGCAGGATATTCCGGTTGTCCTCCTCCTGACTGATATACTTTTTATGCCTTTTTTTGAAATCATCGAACAGCTTCAGGCTTTTGTCGCTTACGTTATCTTTTGTCTTGTAGAGGATCTCTGTAAAAAGGATGGGATACGGTGAGTTGTTTTTCAGTGTCAGTGTATAGCAGATCGCTTTTTCGATGATTTTTTCACCGACACTGTATGGAAAACTGTTCATGGAGAGCTGGTCCGCTGTCAGCGGATCCTGCGGAGTTTCCGTGTTTTCTGAAGATTCCTCAAAAATTTCTTCCGGGTCCGCAGAAGTACTGGAACCGGCGCTGCTGTTTTTTTCAGGACTGGTCGTTTCCGAAACGCTGGAATCGGATGAGCCTGTGCTTCCACCGAGATGGTTTTTATTGCTGCACGCGGTCATCCCGAAAGAAATCGCGATGACAAGCAGCAAGGCGGTTATTTTTGTTTTCATGGTTAATACCTCCCCCGAACCTGCCCCGGATTCATTTCCGGACTGGAGAAACGCTGATGGTCCACTGTACGCCCGTCATAAAATGCGCGCAACGACGAACGGAGCGTGATGACCGGACCGGATCCGTGTTTCTCAGGAAACTGTACCTTTACCGGAGCAGTGGTTCCCCGGAGAGAGTATATCATATTTGTCTGGCAATTTGCAAAAATGAAAGAAAATGAAAGTACAAAAGTTCCTGAAATGGTGTATAATGGAATCTAAAGAAAGGGGGACTTCTGAAAGAATGAAATTTTTCCATCTGTCGGATCTTCATATCGGATTAAAGCTTGTCAACAGGAGCCTGAAGGAAGACCAGATCCATATCCTGCAGCAGATTATACAGGAAGCGGTACGGCATCAGCCGGACGCTGTCGTCATTGCGGGAGATCTTTACGATAAGGCTGTCCCGTCCGCGGAGGCGGTAGAGATCTTTGATGATTTCCTGTCAGGTCTTACGGAGGCTGTCCCGTCCGCGGAAATTATGATGATCAGCGGCAACCATGACAGCGCGCAGCGGATTGACCTGTACCGCTCGATTCTGGGCACACGCAGGATCCATATGATCGGCCGTCCGCCGCAGGAGCCGGGAGAATCTGTTGAAAAAGTTTCTCTGAAGGATTCTGTGGGGGAGGTACATTTCTATCTGCTTCCTTTTGTCAGACCTTCCACTGTCAGAAATCTGACAGGTACCTGTGAGGACGGCAGCCATCTTTCCTATGATGAGACGGTCCGCAGGCTGATTGGAAGGGAAACGATCGATCCGGACGCGCGTAATGTCCTGGTAAGTCATCAGTTTTATCTGCCTGTCGGAAAAAGCGCCGGTGAAATGGAACGGATGGATTCGGAAATCCGTACCGTAGGTGATATCGACGAAGTCCGGGCGGACGTACTGGAACCTTTTGATTACGCGGCGCTGGGCCATATCCATAAACCCATGAAAGTCGGCAGCGAGGTTTACCGGTACTGCGGGACACCGCTGGCGTGCTCGGTCAGTGAGGCCGGTCAGCAGAAGGGAATCATTATGGTGGAGATGGAGGAGAAGGGATCCGTGCGGACCACAGTCCTCCCGCTGACTCCACTGCGTCAGCTCCGGGTGATCCGGGGCTCCCTGGAAGAGGTGCTCCTTCAGAGCTGTGGGGATTATGTATCCGTGGTACTGACGGACGAGCATGATGCGGAGCTTCCGGATCTGCAGGACCGGCTCCGGAACGCCTTTCCTTTCCTTCTGGAAATCCGGAGGGAGCGTCTCCGGAGTGTGGATTACCGCGCGTCCAGTCATCCGGAAGAAAATCTCAGTCCGTTTGAGCTCTGCGAGTCATTTCTGCAGGATGTGACGGAGGAGGAGAAACATCTTCTGCGTGATGTCATCAATACCGTACAGGAGGAAAGGGAATGAGACCGGCAAAATTAACGATGCAGGCCTTTGGCTCCTATGGACAGAAAACCGTGATCGATTTTACTGCTCCGGAGCAGAATCTGTTTCTGATTACAGGTGATACAGGAGCCGGGAAAACAACCATTTTCGACGCGATTGTATTCGCGCTTTACGGAGAGGCCAGCTCAGCAGGAAATAAAAAGAACGGGGCAGAACTGCAGAGTCAGTACAGCGCCCCTGACGCGGAACCGTATGTGGAACTGGTTTTTTCAGAACGGAACGGAAACCGTGACGAGCAGTACTGTGTGCGGCGTGTCCCCAGACACCAGCGTCCCAGTAAAAGAAGAAACGGCAGGCCGGTTAATGTTAAGGAATCCATTTCCCTGCTTCTTCCGGATGGTACTGAGTATTCCGGGAGCCAGAAAGAAACGGATGAAAAACTGCAGGAAATCGTTGGGCTGACAAAGAGTCAGTTTATGCAGGTGGCGATGATCGCCCAGGGGGAATTCATGGAGTTTCTCCGGGCAGAATCCGGGCGGAAAAAAGAAATCTTCCGGAAGCTGTTCGGTACGGAAACCTTTGAAAAGATTGTGGAGGAACTGAAGCGGCGCAGAGACGAAAAACGCTCCGCGATGGAACAGATTCATATCGTGTGCCAGAGAGAGACTGCCCGGACGAAAATTCCGGAGGGCCGGGAAGATACCGGACTGCTGCAGGAGCTGAAAGCCAGGACCCTGGATACAGAATCCCTGAATGTGGCGGATATGGAAGCGTTCCTGAAAGAACTGGAACGTTTCTGTGATGGTTTACTGGCGGAAAAAGAAGCGGCGCAGAGTCTCTGTGAACAGAAAAAACAGCAGAGGGACAGA
>CAMNJG010000199.1 GCA_946541285.1 uncultured Clostridia bacterium | reverse complement strand
TGGGAGAGCAGTATATCATCGAACTGAAGATCTGGCGGGGTGAGCGCTATCATGAAGATGGCGAACAGCAGATCCTCGACTACCTGGACTACTTCGGCCTGGATACCGGTTATATGCTCAGCTTCAATTTCAACCAGAAAAAGGAGACTGGCGTGAAACGGGTTTCCATCGGGGAACGGGTTCTGTATGAAGGAACCGTGTGAGGTTTTATCCTGAAGACAACGGCCGGAGTTCTGAATTCCGGCCGTATTTTTGTTCTTCCGCAAACATTCGGATTTCATTCGCTAACGATAAAAAGCGACAGAATGGCGAACCATAGTCGGCGAAAAAAATGCGGAGTGACAGGTCATTTGACACAGGGTCATGGACGCGCTATAATTCGTATAAACGCATTTGTTTTTTTTATACGAATCATGAGGCATACGATGCTGGAAGAAGAATACAACAATGTGTATGATTCCTGGCGACAAATCCAGGGAGATGTTCACTATGGATTGGGCGTCCGGATTGGACGCTGTGAGGTTTTTGTAGAGCTTTTCCGGGATATCAAAAAATCTGTCAATGAAAAGAATGATGGAAAATATTTGAATGGACTTTATGACGAGCTCCAGAAATTTCATGAAAAATACGGCAATCTTCCCTTGCAGAAAATGGTAAACCGTCTGTTGGAGGAAAGTGAATACCTGATCGGCCGTTTCGAATGAATCATGTGGTTCCAGTATATGTTTGAAAGGAACCCTCGGTACTTTTTATGCAAAGGAGTTCTTACGATGCTGGAAAATGAATATGGCAGTGACTACAGTTCCTGGAGAAAACGCATATTCGACGAAGGTTACGCATCTGGACTGCGAAAGGGAGTGTGCACCGCCTGTGTCAGAATTTACAGAAATCTCAGCAGAGCGGATAAAATACAGCAGCGGGAAAATCTTCTGGAAACTGACTTCTTCCAGGAAATCCACCGGTTCCATCAGAAATATGGAAATATTTCAATTGAGCATATGGTCAGGCATCTGCTGACAGAGAGTGAATACCTGATCGGCTGGTTGGATTAAAAACAGCATCATTCACTTATATACAGGTTTTGGAGGTATTATGTCTGTTACAGAAAACGCGCCGGATGGTCTGACATCTCAGCAGCAAGCTGAAAACATCCCTGACCATGAGCTGGTCAATCTGAATGTCGTCATGACCTATCCGGTAAAATGGAACCCATATAAAATCATCAATAATTACGTACAGAATTTTTATGACGCATTGGGACCCCATGAGTTCCAGAGAAGCTTTCATTATGAGTACAGCGACGGGACGTTAATGATGTCTTCGGACAGGGGCTTTGCGAAGGAATGGTTATATTATATGGGCGCTTCGACGAAGAGAGGAAACGGGACAAAGTATGCCGGAGGCTTTGGCGAGGGATTTAAAATCGCGGCTCTTACCTCAATCCGTGACTTTGGACTCAGTGTGGACATGGAATCCAGGGACTGGACTCTGCGGGCCGTCAGAGTTCCGGGAGAGATTGACGGGCAGGCAGTGGAATTTCTTGCGTATGAAACCGGCAGCCGGCCTTTTCAGGAAAACGCCCTCCTCCGCCTGGGCAATGTGCCGGAAGATTTTCTGACGGATGTAGAGTATGTCATATCCCATTTTTATTATGAAGGAAATCCCCTGTTTGGCAAATGTCTCGCGCAGGCAGAAGATTACGCGATTTATGAAGCCGTTCAGAATCCCCGGAACCGGCAGGCATTCGGTCATGTCTTTGCCTCTTATCAGAAAAGGAATACCATCTATGTCCCCCTGGTCATCTGCAATCATCGATATAAGCCGGACGAGGACGACCGGGACCGGGATGATCTGAGTTCTTATCAGACGCAGCAATGTATCATCGAAGTGTTCCGGAAACTGGACGCCCAAACGTCGCTCAATATCCTCCGCTATTTCCGCAGTGTCTGGAAAGGATGGGAGAAAAGGGGCTATCACAGAATGGACTGGATCCCGGTTATGCATGTACTGATCTGGAATATCCGCTCGACTCCCCTGGTGGTGAAGCAGTTTCAGGAGGAATACCTGTCACAGCTGATCATCCGGGATCAGGAACGACATGAACAGGACGTGAACCGGCGTCGGATGGCACTCTGGTGGTTTCAGCAAAATCCCATCCGAACACAATATCACCAGGTCCATGATGTTTTTCTGCCTCTTGGAGTGAAAACCATCTGTCAGTTGTGTGAGGAAATGGATGGATATACTGCGGAAAGAGATCCGGATTCCACGGAATCGGAACAGATTCGGATTCTGCGGACTGCGGCACAGGACATCCTGGGCGATCTGATTGTCGTCCATCCATGGCCCGGATGCCGGATTCTTCTGAATGAAAAGGCACCCGTAGCCGGTTATACGAAAATTATCCGCCACAGGGGAAAAAAGAACCGTTATGGATTGCAGGTCACAGCAAAGGCAGATTATGTTTATCTACAGTCCTGGCTGCTGGAACACGGTACGTTCGGAAATGCTTTCGCGACTTATGCGCATGAGCTTTTGCACGCGTACGGTGGAGATACTTCGATTCATTTTCATAAAGCGTTATACTATATGAATCAGCTGATCATCCGGAAAATGGACCGGTTTGCCTGCTATAAGGAGTGTTGGGAACATGTCAGAGCTCATTAAACTTGGGGTAGCTGCAGATTACCCGGTACACTGGACTTTCGAGAGAATCCTCCGGGATCTGATCCAGAATTTCTATGACAGTATAGGATATGAACATTTCGGGAAGGAATTTCATTACGAGTATCACAAAGATGATGACTGGGGAGAGTATCAGCTGACCATGTCCACAGAGGGACATCCCTTTCATTATGAATGGCTGATCTATATCGGAGGCAGTACCAAAACCGGAAAACCGGAACAGTATGCCGGCAAATACGGAGAAGGTTTCAAAATCTGTATGCTGAGCCTGATGAAACTGGGGATTACAGATATCACGATGCATTCGCAGGACTGGCAGATCCATCCCTGTCTTTACGAGGAAAGGATTGACGGCACACCTGTCTCGATGGTTGGTTATCGTTATGAAATGGTAGAAGCGGACAATCAGACAACACTGGTGATACGGGGGATTCCACCTGAAAACCGGAATGATCTGGAAGAAGGCCTGCTTCACTTTTTTTATCCGGAAAATCCGCTCTTCGGAGAAAAACTCGGAGAAGGAGAAACATACATCCTTTACAGGGGCAATGGGACACCGGTTCCCTGCAGGCAGGATCTGAC
>CAMNJG010000198.1 GCA_946541285.1 uncultured Clostridia bacterium | reverse complement strand
GATGCCTGTGCTCTGGAAATCGTCCGTTTCCGATTTCCGCTGCTGCAGGGTTTTGCTGAGAAATGATTCAAAACCCCTGCAGCAGATTAACCGAATTTTGCCGATGTGCATGGAAATATTAAGAAAATTCGGTTAATGAGCACGCATTAAATGGTAGTATCGGCGCGCAGGGATCACTGCTGATTACAGTTCCTGAAATCAAATCCGGAGAAACTGTGATTTTTCCACTCATATCTGCGGCCTTTATGTTACAATAGAGAACACTGCCGGAGAATCCGAATCCTTCCGGCAGCACACAAAATGATAGCATATTTGAGGTGAAAATAAAATTGGATTTTTTTAAATACCAGGGTGCAGGGAATGATTTTGTCATCGTAGACAATTATAACCTGTTTATCAAAAACAGATCCCTCCTGGCAGCTCATGTCTGTGACAGACACTATGGCGTGGGAGCGGACGGCTTTATCGCGGCGGAACCGTCGGATCGCGCGGATATCAGGATGGCCTTCTATAATGGAGACGGAACGGAGGCAGGGATGTGCGGCAACGGCATCCGCTGTTTCGCCAAGTTTGTCAGGGACCGGAAGCTGGTCGATAAAGATCAGTTTACCGTGGAAACCGGAGACGGGATCAAGGAGATCGAAATTCTGGACAGGTCTCTGCGTGCCACCACTGTAAAAGTGGGCATGGGGACACTGGGAGAGATGAAGGAAGTTCACTGTAAAGTACGAAAAGCCAATGGAATTTCCAATGAGGATCTGCCGGAGGAAAATGAGTTTGACATGGTTTTCACTCATTTCGGAGTGCCTCACGCAGTGGTGGTCCATTCTGCGTGGGGAAACGGAATGAACGCGCTGGACGAACTGGCGCTGGCGTATGGCGATGCCATTGAGCATGCTCCGGCTTTCGCGCTGGACGGGACGAACGTGAATTTTATCAGCATTGTCAACGATTCCCATATCCTGTGCAGTACATGGGAACGCGGCGCCGGAAAAACACTGGCCTGCGGAACGGGAGCATGTTCCAGCGCGGCAGTGGCACGCCGCTACAATCATCTTGGAGATCATATCAAGGTGTCGATGCCGGGAGGTACCGTCATTGTTACTTTTAAAGGAGATGATGTCTGGATGGAAGGAAGAGCGGTGCTGACGTTTATCGGAAGTGCTCCGGAATTTTAAAAAAACATTTCTTCAGGGAGGATCTGCCTTTTATGATAAAAAGTATGACAGGGTACGGACGAAGTGAAGCTTCTGACAGCAGACGGAAGATCACTGCTGAGATTCGGTCCGTGAATCACAGATACTGTGATATCAGTGTCCACATGCCGCGAAAGTATTCCTTCGCGGAAGAAGCCGTAAAAACTGCCGTGAAGCAGACTGTAAAACGGGGGAAGGTGGACGTCAGTCTGTCCATTGAAAATATGACGGGCGCGGATGTCGACATACAGCTGAACGAAGCGCTGGCGGACCGTTATTACCAGAGGCTGAAGGAACTGTCGGAACGATACGGCATGGACAGCACGGTCAGCCTGGAATATCTGTCTTCCCTGCCGGACGTCCTGAAAACGGTTCCGGCCGCGGAGGACGAAGAGGAAATCATCCGGACCATGACCGAAGCTGTCGCGGCAGCCGGCGCAGTCCATGATGAGATGCGCCGGGCAGAGGGACGCAACATTTCCGAAGATCTGCTGATGCGGGCTTCCCTTATTCTCGACAAGATCGGGATTGTCGAGAAGCGTTCGCCTGAGACCGCCAGGGAGTACTGTGAGAAACTTCGGGAACGCATGACGGAACTGCTGGGGGATGCCTCGGTAAACGAAGAACGCATCCTGCAGGAAGCGGCTGTTTTCGCGGATAAAATCAGTGTAACGGAAGAAACCGTCCGCCTCAGGAGCCACATCCGCCAGATGGAGCAGTTCCTCCGGGAAAGCCCGGAACCGGTCGGGAAAAAGCTGGATTTTCTGGTGCAGGAAATGAACCGGGAAGCCAATACCATCGGCTCCAAGGCCAATGATATCGAAATCACCCGCTGCGTGCTGGATATCAAAAGCGAAGTGGAAAAGATCCGTGAACAGGTTCAGAATATAGAGTAATGGGTCTCTGCCGGAGTTTTTTTGTAATATCTGTGAAAGGACAGGAGGACAGTCTGTTTTGAAAAAAAGGGGAAGATTATTCGTGATATCGGGTCCCTCAGGGGTAGGAAAGGGAACCATTGTATCCGCCGTCGTGGATCATCTGGGAGAGGCGGTCCGCCTGTCGGTATCCGCTACGACCAGAGCGCCGCGCGAAGGGGATATTGACGGGATCAGTTATTATTTTCTTGAGGAAGAAGAATTTCTTGCCAGGGTTGGAAAAGGAGAGTTTCTCGAATACGCTTCTGTTCATGAAAATTATTATGGGACGCCGAAACCTCCTGTCGAGGGATCTCTGGAAGCCGGCTGTGATGTGATTCTGGAGATCGATGTGCAGGGAGCGATGCAGGTCAGGGATAATTTCCAGGATGCGGTGTATATTTTTATCCTGCCTCCATCCATGAAGGTCCTCAGGGAACGGCTGGTGGGCAGAGGAACAGAATCTGCGGAGAGTGTGGAGATCCGCATGGGAAAAGCCATGCAGGAGATCGAATATCTGGACCGGTATGATTACAGGGTTGTGAATGATGACCTTGAGACTGCCGTTGACGATGTACTGGCCATCATCCGGGCGGAGGGTTCCAGAGTCAGAGACGACGCGGAACCGATCATCATGAAATACAGAGAGGAGTTATAGATATGCTTTATCCTTCAATCGACGAATTAAAAAAAAGGGCGGACAGCCGCTACACACTGGTAATGATGGCTTCAAAACGTTCCAGGGACCTGATCGACGGATATCCGCCGCTTGTTGACATCGGTATCAGCAAACCGGTTTCCATCGCGACAGAGGAAATCGCGAGAGACATGATTTCCTATACCAGAGATCTCCGGCCGGAAACGGAGGAAGTGCCAGAAGATGAGATAACCATGGCACCGGCTGAGGAGGAAGGAATGGAATCTTCAGAAACCGGGGCTGACGCGGAATCTGCTGAGACAGAAGAAGACGCCACGGAAGAAGCGGAAACAGAAAAGGCGGAGGCGCCGGAGGCAGGATCTGTGGAGGAGGAATCCCCGGAGGAAACGCCGGAGAGTGCGGACAATGAGTAATCCGGGGAAAAAACCGAATGTGGTTCTGGGCGTGACCGGTGGAATCGCCTGCTATAAAGCGGCGGCAGTTGTCAGCGCCCTGTGTAAAAAAGAGA
>CAMNJG010000197.1 GCA_946541285.1 uncultured Clostridia bacterium | reverse complement strand
GTCCCCAAAACTGTGATACTGTTATAAGCAGCGTTTTTTCATATGGTTCTGGCTGGCCATTGAACAGTAACGTTTTTATGTCATCACTTTCACAAACCGCTTTCCGGATATTGAAAAGGAACGGAAAATATCATAAAATAGGCGTGTTGTATAAAGAGCGCCTGTTCATAAAGAATGGATTGTATAACAATAAACAGAAATTTATGTACAGACCGGTTTCCTGTTATTTTTATCCGGAGGGATCTGTTTTGAAAAAAGAAACGATTAAGACAGAAAATTCAGTCGGACATCTGCTGGCACATGACATCACCAGAATAGTCCAGGGAGAATCAAAAGGGCCGCTTTTCAGAAAAGGCCATCGAATTGAACCCGAAGATGTTGATAAGCTGCTGGATGTGGGTAAAAACAATATATATATTCTCACGCTGGAGGAAGGAGATGTTCATGAAGATGACGCAGGCAGGCGTCTGGGGGCAGCGATCAGTGGTCCCGGAACTTACTGCGTGGAACCAAAAGAAAGCAGAGTGAATCTTTTCGCGGAATATGACGGGCTTCTCCGGATTGATACAGACGCGGTTTACCGGATTAATGACCTGGAACATTCCCTGTGCGCGACGATCCCTGTCAATTCGATTGTCAGGAAGGATCAGATGGTTGCTGCGACCAAGGTGGTTCCTCTTGTGGTCTCAGAAGAAGATGTGGCGGCTGTTGAGGAAATCGGCAGAGCAGGAGCGGTTGTTTCTGTCAGGCCGTTCCGCAAAAAGAAAGTGGCATGTGTCATTACCGGCAGCGAAGTATACCATCATCGTGTTGACGATGCGTTTGCTCCGGTGATCCGTTCCAAGGTATCGGCTTATGGCAGCGAACTTTCCGATATCGCCTACGCGCCGGATGACAGTGAGATGATTACCGCCGCGATCCTTGAAGCAAAGGAGAAAGGAGCGGAACTGATTGTCGTGACAGGCGGGATGTCCGTTGATCCGGATGATCTGACACCAGGCGCGATTCTGGCGACTGGTGCGCGGCTGGTAAAACAGGGTTCCCCGGTTCTTCCGGGAGCGATGTTCCTGGTGGCCTATCTGGAAGATGTACCTGTGCTGGGAGTACCTGCGGCGGGGATGTATTTTAAAAATACAATGTTCGACAGGATGCTTCCGATGGTTTTTGCCGATGTGGAGATTCAGCGCAGCGATATTGTCGCGATGGGCGTCGGTGGCCTGATTATGAACAATGAACGTTATACTGTAGAAAAATAAAAACTGATGTGAGAAATTTCCTGGAATTCCCGCTTCGGAGACAGGGGGCGTTTCCCGGTGTTTCTCAGTTGATTTCAGAACAAACAGGAGTAAAGGGAATGGCAGACGAATATACAAGAGAATGGAAATTCAGAGCATGGGATCCGGTCGAAAAGAAAATGTATTCTCCAGAGGATCTTGAAGAACCGGATACCGAAGAAGAAGCGTCCAAGACAATTTATGGAAAACTGGTAGATGGTCATCTGAAAATCCTTGATATGAAAAAAGAACCACCGGTTGAATTTCTGCCGATGCAGAGTACAGACTGGTATGATAATCAGCAGAATGAAGTTTACGAAGGAGACATTCTTGAACTGGATGACAGATACTGCCAGGTGATCTGGGACGAAGAAACTTCCGGTTATATGTTACTGTATAATGATGGAAGCGTTGAACAGGGTGGAGAGTATCTTTCCGATGCCATGCAGATCGCAGGCAATATCTTTGAAAACGGAGACGCTGATCCGGAAGACAGAAGAAGACCGTTAATCTTCCGGGCATGGGATCCTGACGCGAAAATCATGTATCAGCCGGAAGATCTGAAAGATCCGGAAGAAGATTTTTCATTCTCCGTTTATGCGTATCTGACATTTGGTGCTTTGTACATTTATGATTTTAAAAACGATCCTCCTATGGAACTGATCCCGATGCAGGATACAGGCTGGAAGGATGCGAATGGAAAAGAAATTTTTGAAGGCGATATCATCAGCATCGGTGAGGAAGAAGAAACTGCCCAGGTCATCTGGAGCGCCGAGATCGGACAGTTTATTTTCATGACCAATGACGGGACACTGGTTCCGGGAGCGGGCTCAACTGCGGCGCAGACAGAAATCGTTGGTGATATTTATCAGAATCCGACGCTGGTTCCTCAGATGTAGGAACTGTTTCAGGGAGGAGAAGAGTATTTATGGATTCCATTAATGTAACGCTGGATATCAATGATCCGGCGACAGTGGCCAAATTCGAAAACCTTTATGTGGATTTTTATCTGGAAGATGATATGTTCGAACTGAATGGTCAGTTCTTTGTCATCGATGGTCAGCTGTATATTGAAGTGCAGAACGGTGTCATGCATATGCTCGAAATGGCCGGAAAAGAACTTCGGCTGGTCCAGATCGGTCATGTATTTACTGCGTATCGCCCGGACGGACAGAGATTTTACATGGCGATCAACAGAGTTTATCACAAAGTGGAGAATCCTGATGAGGCCATCTTCAGAAAGTACCATGACGAATATGGCATCAACGAGTTTTATCTGTTGATCGAGGAAGATGATATCGCTGTGAGATATCGGGAAAATACGAAAAAATGGACGATTACAAAGAATAAAATCAATACGCTGTATCTGGGAGATACCTTTGAGTATGATACTCTCGGAGCTCTCTGTGAAGCACATAAGGATGATCTGCCGGGAGTCTGGGAAGCCCTGGAATACGAAGCGTATGAGGAAGAATCCGATTTTACACAGTAAGGAACTGTATTTTTACGGAATCATCAAAACCTTTATATGTCGCCAGGTGCGGGATCGGGAATGCACAGTTCCTTATCTCCGCTGTCTGTCTTTACAGACGAAGATCGGTATCGGACAGGGACAGGGTGCGTTTTGAAACGACCGTTCCTGACTATGATAAAGGAGGAAGATCATGGGTAAAATTGTAAGAGAAACCGGCAACCAGGGGTATGAACCTCCGGTTGGCATCCGAAAAGGATGCGGGCTGTGTCCGTCAGGATGTCGTACATTCTGCATTCGGGGGAAGCTGACTTCAAATGACATTGTGGACGGCGAAATGGATGATTTCCAGCTGACGCCGATCAAAACGGATTATGGTTCTTTCAGAAAACGCTGAGGAAACCTGCAGGACATGATTCAGGGAATCTCAGAAACAACCGCCTTTCGGGGCGGTTATTTTTTTTCCGAAGTTGAAAAAAAGCTGATTTATCGACTTAATATTTTTGAGCATATAATTGACAAAACAAATTATAACCTATATAATA
>CAMNJG010000196.1 GCA_946541285.1 uncultured Clostridia bacterium | reverse complement strand
TATGATATGCAGGAGGCGCTGCAGGCAACAGAAAAGGGCAGTTTTTCAGAAAAAGTCTGGACGCTTGAAAACCGCAGGGTGTATAAACCGACGTTCCGGTAGGGAACGCCAGGAAAGCGGAAGGTGACGGATTTTCTGACAGTATCAGGAAACCGGAATCTGTACGGTGACAGCAGATTTCCGTTCAGACAGGATTCTGCGGGCGGAGAAGGTGAATTCGTGAAAAAACAGGGACGGCTGTCTGATATTATCTTCAGAAATAAGGAAAACTTTTATACGGTGGCTGTTTTTGAGAATGATGAGGAATTGGAGCAGTTTACGGGAGTCGGGAATATTCCGGAGGCGGTGGAAGGACTGACCTATGAACTGACGGGTGAATGGAAGACGCACCCGCGGTTTGGCGAACAGTTCGTGATCCGCCAGTGTGTGGAAATCCAGCCTGACGGGACCGAAGCCATCCGGCGGTTTCTGATGTCCGGTGTCTTCCGCGGTGTCAGAAAAAAAATGGCGGACCGGCTGGTCGCGGCGTTTGGTGAACATACCCTGCAGGTCATTGAAAAGGAACCGGAGCGCCTTCAGGATGTCGAGGGGATTGGCAGAAAGACTGCGGAAAAAATTGCGGAAGATTACCGGGGACATAAGGAATTCGCGGATATTGCCGTATTTTTTACCGGCCATGGGATTTCCTCCGATGACGCCATGAGAATGTATAAAAAATACGGGGCGGATACGGTAAAAGTGGTGATGGAAAATCCCTACCGTCTGGTTTCGGATATCAGAGGGTTTGGCTTCCGTAAAGCGGATGAGGTGGCGTCGAGACTGGGATTTGACGCGGAATCACAGTTCCGGATCCAGAGTGGCCTGAAACATGTCCTGTCGGAATGGACCGGCCGGGGCAGCACGTACGCGCCTCTCCGGGAATGCTGCAGGAATGTGGCGGACCTGCTGGAGGTCCCTTCGGAAAAAGTTGAGGAAGCTGTCGACCACCTGGCGATGGATCAGCAGATCAGGGTGATTGATCTGGAGGGTTCGATGGCACTGTATCCGTCGGTCTATTACCGCGCGGAATCCCGGGTGGCCAGCCGTATCCTTTCGATGGTGGACCGGCATGTAAAACCGCTGATGTCCGATCTGGAAGGACTGATCCGGCGTTCGGAGGCAGATGCCGGGATTGAACTGGAGGAACGTCAGAAAGAAGCGGTCCGGACAGCCGCGGAAAGCGGGATCTGCGTGATTACAGGTGGGCCGGGTACAGGAAAGACGACCATCATCAATACGATGATTGATGTTTTTGAGCAGTGTGGCATGAGCGTGGCACTGGCTGCTCCGACCGGCCGGGCGGCGAAACGAATGACCGAAGCCAGTGGTCACGAAGCCAGGACCATTCACCGGCTGCTGGAGTATACTTTTTCAGAAGATGATGAAAACATGCACTTCGGCCGGGATCATGACAATCAGCTGGAAGAAGATGTGATCATTGTCGACGAAATGAGTATGGTGGATATCCTGCTGATGGACGCGCTGATGGACGCAGTTCCGGAACAGGCCAGACTGGTTCTGGTGGGAGACGCGGATCAGCTTCCGTCCGTAGGGGCCGGCCGTGTGCTGGGGGATATCCTGGACAGTGAAATTGTCCGTACGGTCCGGCTTACGGAAGTATACCGGCAGGCGAAAGAAAGCCTGATCATTATGAACGCCCACAGTATCAACCGTGGGGAGTATCCCCGCATTAATGAAAAAGACAGAGATTTTTTCATGATCGGCCGGAACAGTGAACTGTCGATCTGTGAAACGATTCTTTCCCTGTGCGGAAAACGCCTTCCGGGATATTACGCGGATCTGGACCCGATACGGGATATCCAGGTACTGACTCCGGTCAAAAAGAGCATGATCGGGACAATTCATCTGAATGAAAACCTTCAGAAACTGCTCAATCCCCCTCTGCCGGGACGCGCGGAACTGAAGACCGCCGGCCGGACGCTGAGAGTCGGTGATAAAGTGATGCAGATCCGCAATAACTATGAGAGGGAGTGGCAGAGCGCGGGGCTGGAGAAGGACGGTGCCGGTGTTTTTAATGGAGACATCGGTTTTATCAGTGACATCGATACGGAAGATGGCCTGATTACGGTACTGTATGATGAAACGAAGTATGTACAGTATGAAATAAGCGACCTGGATGAGATCGAACTGGCTTATGCCATGACAATCCATAAAAGCCAGGGCAGCGAATTTCCGGTGGTGGTGATCCCGGCCGGCAGGTTCCCGCCGATGCTGGCCAGCCGGAATCTTTTATATACCGGGATTACCCGGGCGAAACGGGGACTGGTCCTGGTGGGCTCTCTGCGGGAGCTTCAGGCGATGATTGACCGGAACACGGTTTCCAGGCGCCATACCGGTCTGTGCGCGGATCTGAGAAAATCCCTGGAACTGAATGAAGGAAGCGCCGGGTAAGGAACCGGTTGAAAATAATTTGTGCGATTTTCCGAAAATTCCTTTTTCTGTATATATGATGTATGCCGCCGCTCATTGTTTTATGCAGAGAGGTGCGGGAATGGACAGAAAAACAGATGTCAGGAAGGAACCTGCGGAGAGGCAGGAGCGGAGCACAGGGAGAAGGCTGCTGTCCGGGATGATGTCACTGGTGTATCCTCCGGATATCTATTGCCTGGCGTGTGGCAGGCCGGTGGATCCGGGACACGTGTATTCCCTTTGTGAAGACTGCCTGAATGAAATCACCTGGGCAGACCGGAAAACCTGCCGCGTGTGCGGAAAACCGCTGGAAAGCTGGTATCCGGCAGAGCTCTGTTCAGAATGTCTGGTATCTCCGAGAGCCTTCGAGAGAGGCGTGATCTGCTTCCTTTATAAAGGGGGCGCCAGGTCGATGATGAAAGATCTCAAATATCATGGCAGAAAATATAACGCAAGGATTTTCGGACAGATTCTGGCGGATAAAATTCTCTATGAAGGGCTGGACTTTGATCTCTGCGTGCCGGTTCCCATGTATGAAAAAAAAGAAAGGACGCGGGGATATAATCAGGCGGAACTGATCGCGAAATATGCGGCGGAAAAACTGAAGAAACCACTTGCGCCGCGCGCGCTGGTCCGGACGAGATGGACCGCACCGATGAACCGCCTGACTTCACAGGAGCGGAAGCGGAACCTGCGGGACGCGTTTGTGGTACCGCAGGATCAGGCATGGAAAATCCGTGGGAAGACTGTGCTGCTGGTCGATGATATCTATACAACCGGTGTGACGATGAATACCTGCGCGCAGGAACTGCTGAAGGCGGGAGCGG
>CAMNJG010000195.1 GCA_946541285.1 uncultured Clostridia bacterium | reverse complement strand
CCCGGGCCGGCACCGCGAAAGGCAGGGCGGTCATCCGGGAATCCGGGGAAACCGCATGCGAATGCGAGATCATGTTCGTGATCGGATGAATAATCCCCTGGCATAGCCGTGAAGAGAAACCGGGAGTTTACGATCTGTCTTGAAAGTAAATGTACTTTGAATTAAAATAGAACAACGGGAACTGTAACACATGAAGTATGCAGATGGCGGTATGATTTTTATACAGGTTCCGCGGTACAGCGTGCCGGAGCGGTATCTGCAATCCCTGCGCAGCCCCATATCTGCGCGGGGCAGACGGAAGGAATGATCAGGTATGATCGATAAAGAAACCTATTTTTTAAAAAAAATGAAGAGCCAGTTCCTTAAAATTTTCCTTCTGGCGCAGAAGTCAGAGGAATCCGCAATCAGGGGACTGAAGACCGGTTCCGATCTGTCGGTATCGGAGATGCATACGCTGGTCGCGATTGGCAGAAAAAGCCCCCGCCCGATGAGCGAGGTCGCCACAGAGCTGATGATCAGTGTCAGCACGCTTTCGATCGCCATCAGCAAGCTGGAAAGCCGGGGATATGTGCGCCGGGTGAGAAGTGAAGCCGACCGCCGGGTGGTCAAAATCGGACTGACGGCGAAAGGACGCCGTGCGCTGGAAGAACATGAACAGTTCTATTTTAATCTGATCACTGCGTATATGCAGGGGATGACAGAGAGTAACAAGAAAGATGCGGTGCGTACGCTCGCTTATATCCAGGATCTGCTGACTGACCGGATCGATGAGAGCGAGGATCTCTGATAGCACTACGGGACGGTACCGCCGCGGCCGGGGATTTTCATATGAAGAAAGAAAAAAAAGAAAAAAACGAGCCAAAGGCACAGATTATGATCGTGGAAGATGACAAGGACATCAGTGATGTCGTGACGCTTCTGCTGACGCATGCCGGCTACGAAGTCCGGCAGGCCGGGGACGGCCAGACCGCTCTGATGGAAGTCAGTGATGATCTGGATCTGATTATTCTGGATGTCATGCTTCCGGGGATGTCCGGCATCGACATCTGTAAGGAAATCCGCAGGGAGTACAATACCCCGATCCTTTTCCTGACGGCCAAGTCCAGTGATGAGGATAAATCCGAGGGCCTGATGGCAGGCGGGGATGACTATCTGACCAAGCCTTTTTCCGAGACAGAACTGCTGGCCCGCGTGATGGCGATCATGAGGAGATACCAGGTCTACAAATCCAAGTCGGAGACCACCGGCAGGGAAACCTATATCACCGGCGGAAGAATCCGTCTGAGTGAGCAGTTCAACGCAGTCTGGAAAAACGGCAGGGAATTGGACCTGACGGATATCGAGTATCGTATTCTGAAGCTCCTGATGCAGAACAGGAACCGGATTTTTCCGATCAAAGCGATTTATGAGGCAATCTGGGACGAACCCTATTTTTACAGCTCCAACAATACCGTGATGGTGCATATCCGAAAGCTCCGGAAAAAAATCGAGGATGATCCGCAGGATCCGAAGTATATCCGGACAGAATGGGGGCGCGGTTACAAATTCGTGAGCCAGGAGTAAGAGGATGTTTCAGAAGAACGAAAAATACAGGACGACACTGAGCAGAGAGCTGATCTGTGTGATCGCGGCGGCGCTGGTCGGTGTGGTCCTGATATATTTTATCCTGTCGACTCTGTCTGGAAGTTTTCTGGACAGTCATTTTACGACCGATGAATATTATCAGTCGGAGGATGCCAAGATCATCAGCAGTCTTAAGGAGTATATCCGGGAGTATCATGTGTCCTCGGACGACCGGTACATCATGGATCAGTGGGTGGAAGCCAATCCGGTATCCTATGTCGCGATTTACAGGGAGGGAAGGCTGGCCTATCTGTCTGACTCGACTTCCAATAAGGAATGGTCCAAACTGGAGTATGAATCTGCCTATGAGCAGAGTGTGGCCTATAACCTGACATTTGAGGACGGGGACTGTGATGTCATCATTTCCGGCCAGTACGCGGAGTTTTACTATAATCTGGCGAATTTCCTGAAACTGGCGATTCCGGCAGTATTCTTTTTTGCGGTTCTCCTGCTGGTGATCCGCCAGAAAGTAAAATATATCGTCCGGCTGGACCAGGATGTGGACGCGCTGCAGCGCGGGGAGTTTGACAGGGAGATTCATATTGAGGGCAGGGATGAACTGACCACACTGGCGGAGAGTATCGATGAGATGCGCAACGCCTATAACCAGAAAATTGACGAGATCAACCGGATGTTTGATGACAACCGGGAGTTTGTCACAGAGATGTCCCACGACATGCGTACACCGATGACACCGCTTCTGGTGTATCTGGGAATGCTGCGGGACAAGCGTTATGAGACGGATGAGGAGCATGACAACTATGTGCTGAAGGCCAATGAAAAGGCTGTCCAGCTGAAGCATATGAGTGATAATATGTTTGCTTCCCTGCTGGTGAATCAGCGTGCGGAGATTGAACTTTCCGTGATGAGTATGAGTGTCGCGTTTTACGATCAGATGTCCGCGCTGGCGGATTATCTGGGGACAGAAGGATTCCTGATTGACGCGGAAAATGTCCGGCGCTCGGATGCCAGCGTCCTTGTGAATCTGGATTTCTGCGCCCGGATTTTTGACAATATCATGTCCAACATCCTGAAGTACGCGGATCAGCAGGAACCGCTCCATATCTATATGGATGTGGAGGATGGCGATCCGGGGCAGGATGAGGAAGCGGCAGTCCGCGATGAAGGCGGGAAACGCTGCGTCGTCATCCGTTTTTCCAATACGATCAATGAGCGTGCGGATTATTCCTACAGTACGGGGTTTGGCGTCAAAAATATCCACAAAATGATGGACCAGATGAACGCGGAGTGTGTGGTCGATCAGCAGACAGAAACTTACGCGATCGAGCTGCGTTTCCCGGTGGTCGAGCCTGTGACGGTACAGGAACCGAAACCGAATCCGGAGACGCGGAGCCCGGCAGCCGCGGAGGCGGAAAACGACACTTCTGTGGTGGAATTATCAGAGGAGTAGTAGGAGCAGCAGCCCGTGTGGCTGCTGTTTTTTATGCCAGGAAACATGGACTTTTAAGAAAAGATGTGGGAAAATGAGCACAGGAAGACTGGCAGGTTATTGAAAAAGATTGCTACAAAATCGTTATTAATAATATTAAAATAGTGACAGAAAGCTTAAAACAGTGATGGTTGCATTTCAGCAGGTGTCCTGAGCTTTCGGGGAAACAGATTGCTTTTCGCAGGGGGGTGAGCATGTGAAAAACAGAACAGGAAAACAGAGGTTCCGGAC
>CAMNJG010000194.1 GCA_946541285.1 uncultured Clostridia bacterium | reverse complement strand
TTCATCGGGATAGGTCATGATCACTCCGCTACGCTCCGTTCAGGATGACAAATCGAAAATGCTGCGCTCAGGATGACAGAACAGAATGCACGACTCGCTGTTTGCTACTAATAAATGCGGAAGAAGCATAAAAAACTCCCGTCTCTTAATGAACAGAGACGGGAAAACCATAAACCCTTTATTCTAAAACCTTTATTCTGTCCCTCTCATGAGGAAACGCCGGGCGACAGCCAGTCCCACGCGATATGGCAGCGGCGTCAGTTTGCGTTCTGCTTCTTTCAGCAGGCGGATGATCGGCAGATGCTGCGGGCAATGCGACTCACACTTTCCACACGCCACGCACTGCGATGGCAGCCCGGGCTGTTTGCGCATCGCGATGGTCTGTGTGTACTCCTGCCTCCCCGCAATTTTGCTTTCTGTCCACATCCGGTTATAGCAGCGGAACACTCCCGGGATATCCACTCCCCGCGGACATGGCATGCAGTAACGGCACTCGGTACAGCCGATTTTTACACCTGACTGGATGGCCTGCTTTAATTGCTGCACAAACGCATGATCCGCGTCACTCATCATGCCGGCTTCTGCTTCTGAGGCGATCCGGCAGTTTTCGTCCACCATTTCGAAGGAATTCATCCCGGAAAGCACACAGGTCACCCCCGGCTGATCCCACAGCCAGCGCAGGGCGATCTCCGCCGCGCTGCGGCCCTGTCCTTTTTCCTGAATGAGCGCTTCCGCTTCCTTCGGAAGCATGTTCACCAGTTTGCCACCCCGCAGCGGCTCCATGATGATGACCGGAATCCCGCGTTCTGCCGCGGTCTCCAGTCCTCTGCGTCCTGCCTGGCTGAATTCATCCATATAATTATACTGAATCTGGCAGAAATCCCAGTCATACGCGTTCAGGATTTCCAGGAACATTTCCGTATTGCCGTGAAAGGAAAAGCCGATATTGCGAATCCTTCCGGCTTCCTTCTGCCGCCGGATCCAGTCTTCGATGCCCATGGAGCACAGCTTTTTCCAGGATGCTACATCCGTCAGCATATGCATCAGATAGTAGTCTACATAATCCGTCTTCAGCCGTTCCAGCTGTTCGTCAAAATACCGGTCCACGGCGCCTGCTTTTGAAATCAGGTACTGCGGCAGCTTGGTCGCGATCTTTACCCTGCTCCGCAGTCCGTTCTTTTCCAGGATCTGGCCCAGGGCTTTTTCACTGCCCGGGTAAATATATGCGGTATCGAAGTAATTGACACCGGCCTCCACCGCGCGCAGGATTTCCTGCTCCGCTTTGTCCAGATCGATGCTCCCGCCCTTTTTGGTAAAGCGCATGCAGCCGTATCCCAGCACGGAAATCTCTTCCCCGTACCGGTCTTTTCTGTATTGCATCCTGTCCCACCTTTCGCTGTGCGTGTTGCTTCCTGCCTTCCCCTGTTTCCTCTCTGTCCGTTTCTCCATCCGGCAAAGTTCATCGTTATGTTTACTCATCCATCTGGCGGAAAGCGAGGAAGCTGTTAATTTTCTGTCTTTTGTCCAAACACACCGGAACGAAGCGCCCTGTGATCATTCTGCCTCTTCATCGAAGGTTTCCAGCAGGAAACTGACTGGCCGGAAGCCGTCATTGCAGGAAATCATGGCAGAGCGGGGATTTTTCATCCAGCCATCGTACAGATTTTCCGCGCCATGGGACAGGGCCATCACAAACGGGGAAACTGTATCCCAGGCGCTGTCGCAGAATCCGTCCGGACGCTCCCAGCCATTGGCGGTAAACGTCTGTCCCAATGTCATATCGCAGGCGTGTTCCAGTGGATTTTCGTACTGCGCGATCAGATCCTCATACCGCGCGATTTTTTTTACAGTAATCCTGACTTTTTTCATTTCGCTTTATCCTGGCTATGACTTCGGAAATAATTGCTTTTTACAGCTTTCCACAATGAACAGGATGTTACCCCTTCTTCATCGTGAGAGCGATTTTCTGGCGTTCTTTATCGACCTCCAGGATGCGGACTTTGACGTTATCGCCGACGCTGACCACATCCAGCGGATGTTTGATGTAGCGGTCGGACAGCTGGGAGATGTGTACCAGGCCGTCATTCTTGACGCCGATATCCACAAACGCGCCGAAGTCCACGACATTGCGGACGGTGCCTTCCATTTCCATGCCCGGTTCCAGGTCGTCGAAGGAAAGGACATCACTCCGGAAGATGGCCGGCGGCATCTCATCACGGGGATCCCTGGCCGGCTTGCGGATTTCCTCGACGATATCCGTCAGCGTCATTTCACCGACTTCCAGATCCGCCGCCATCTTCACGATGCTGTCGTGCAGGCGGCGTTTCTTTTCGCCCTTTTTGTCGTCACGCTTCCGCTTCTGTTTCGGTTCCTCCTCCGGCAGCAGAGCCGCCAGCGCGGCAAACGGGCTGTCCGGATTGACCCTGGTCTGTTTTTTCTGGCGCTTCCGGGCAGGTTCCTGCGCAACCGGATAAGTTTCCAGGATCCGGGTCTCGATATCCGACGCGCCGCCGGCCGCGATCTGTTCCGGGGAGATCCCCAGCTTTTCCAGCATGATCCCGGTTACGTCATAGGATTCCGGATGGACCGCGGTGGCATCCAGCGGTTCCGTGCCACCATTGATCCGCAGGAAACCCGCGCACTGGCTGAAGGTTTTCTCGCCCAGCTGCGGCACATCCAGCAGCTGTTTCCGGGTCGTAAACGCTCCATGCTCCTCCCGGTAAGCGACGATGTTTTTCGCGATCCGGGAGTTGATCCCGGCGATATAGGAAAGCAGGGACGGGGAGGCGGTATTGAGGTCCACGCCGACACGGTTGACGCAGTCCTCCACCACATCCGCCAGCGCGCCGTCCAGTGTGCTTTTATCGATATCATGCTGATACTGGCCGACGCCGATGCTCCGCGGCGGGATCTTGACCAGTTCTGCCATCGGATCCTGCAGGCGGCGTCCGATGGACATCGCGCCACGGGTCGTGACATCCAGGTCCGGATACTCTTCGCTGGCCAGTTTGGAAGCAGAGTACACCGACGCGCCCGCTTCGCTGACAAAGGTGTACTTCAGGTCTTTTCCGGTCTTCGCGATATAGTCCGCGACAAACTGTTCGGTTTCCCTGGAACCGGTGCCGTTGCCGATGACGATCGTATTGAGTTTGAAACGGTCGATCAGCTTTGTCAGGACCCGCTCGGAGCCGGCGATGTCGTTTTTCGGGGCTGTCGGGTAGATCGTCGCGTAGGCCAGCAGTTTGCCGGTGGCGCTGAGGGCCGCCAGTTTGCAGCCGGTCCGCTGCCCCGGGTCGATGGCCAGGACCTTCGCGTTTTTCACCGG
>CAMNJG010000193.1 GCA_946541285.1 uncultured Clostridia bacterium | reverse complement strand
GTCCGTTTCCGATTTCCGCTGCTGCAGGGTTTTGTTGAAAAATGATTCAAAACCCTTGCAGCAGATTAACCGAATTTTGCCGATGCGCATTGAAATATTAAGAAAATTCGGTTAATGAGCACGCATTAAGTAGCGGAAGATCGGATGATTTCCAGGCCATCCGGAAAATGGCGACTGGAAATTATCTTAAAATAATCGCCAAGGAGGATAAGCAATATGAAGAAATTAGGAGTTAAAACCAGCAGATATGCCAATACCGATTTATATACACCGGATCCGATTGATGAAGAAGGCAACGGTACGATTGAGCTCAGTGGGCTGAAGTATGGGTTTGAATGTGGTTTCCAGTTCTATAAGCTGGATGTCCCGAAGAGCTGGCTGTGTGACCGTGGTCTGCATGAGAAGTATATCGCCCTTCTGTGCACAAAGGAAAATCAGCTGACCGACTGGGATGAAATCGAATCATATTTCTACGAATGTGTACCGGTAGAGGATGAGGACGAAGAAGAACTGGCGGAAAAGATCATCGCAATGTACTGATTTTTCCGTTTCTGGTTTTCAGATAAAATTACGGTATCCAGAAAACAGCCCGGAGCGGGAATGATCCTGCTTCCGGGCTGTACTGTTTTTTGTTGGGAACTGTGTGTCAGTGGAAAGGTGATGAGTGCGCGGTTCTTTATCCTCTTTCACGGACAGATGCCACCATGCTCAGGCGCTGCAGCTGTTTTTTATCGAAGTGGTAGGTTTTTTCACAGAACTGACACGTCATTTCGGCCTGTCCGTCTTCTTCAATCATCCGGTTCAGTTCTTCAGAACCCAGGCTGATCAGGATCTGCTCCAGCCGGCCTTCGGAACAGTCACACTGCCACTGGAAATTCAGCAGTTCCAGCGGCTGGACCGAAAATTCCTCCGGCATCCCGAGGAAGGCTTTTTCCATGAAGAGTTTCATGATCTGTTCGATATGGGACGGATCCGAATCTGCGGCTGCAGTCGCTTCCAGCGCCAGGTCGGATATGGACGGCATGTCCGGAATCCAGGCTTCCAGCGCGTCGATCGCTTTTTCATCCGCGCCCGGCAGACGCTGTACGATCAGCCCTCCTGCCGCGGCAGTATCACCGTTTTCGTCCAGGCGGACGCCCAGGTCGACCAGGGTTTTGACCTGTTCGGAGGTATAGAAGTAGGACGCGATGTCTTCCGCGATTTCCCCGCTGACGAGTTTGACCTGTCCGATATACGGCTCATCCAGATCGACAGCGTTCCGGATGCAGGTCACACTGCCGTTGCCCAGCAGAGCGCCCAGATCAGGACTGCCGTCTTCTTTCTGGGGGATTTCGAGCGCGGGTACGGATGGATATCCTTTGACATGTCCGGCGCTGTCCGCGGCGCAGAGGATCTGCTGTACCGGTCCGTCTCCCCGGAACTGGAGAGAGAGACGGTAACCCGGTTCCCGGAGCATGAGTCCCATCAGCCCGGTGCCGGTGAGTGCTCTTCCGAGGAGATAGGTGACTGCGGGGGAGGTATGGTGATGCTCGTGCGCCTCCTGTACGGCGCTGGTGGAGACTGCCATATATATGCGGAAGGATCCGCTCCGGTCGATGCCGGTGATTGCTTTACTGAATGCCATTTTTACACCTCACTGTATGATTTTTGTTTACTTGTATACTTTACATTTTTTACTGCGGAAAATCTACCCGTTTTTTCGATACCTGCCACCTGAGCAGTTCCGGAATTTTCTCAATGATGTATTGACAATCAAAACATATCGTGTAATACTATGTACCAGTTTGAAAAGATTCAGACTTGGTGACAGACCGTCAAAACGATTCCTTATCAAGAGAGACTGAGGGACAGGCCCTGTGAAGTCCGGCAACCAGCGTATCGTGAGCGGATACGCTCGGTGCTAATTCCTGCAGATCCTCCGGATCTGAAAGATGAGGGGAAGCTCTGTAATGATTTTTAGCAGACAACCTCTTTCCTGTGTGAAGAGGTTTTTTTATTTTAACAGAAAGAAATTTCACAGCTGAATCAGATAATAAAGGAGTAAGATTCATGAGGAGATTGTTTTCATCGGAATCCGTGACAGAAGGACATCCGGATAAGATCTGCGACCAGATTTCTGACGCGATTCTTGACGCCATCATTGAACAGGATCCATCGGGCCGTGTTGCCTGTGAGACGACGGTGACCACAGGAATGGTATATATTATGGGCGAAATTACAACGAGCGCGAATGTCCACTACGCGAGAATCGCGAGGGATGTCATCCGGGAGATCGGCTATAATTCCGCTGAGTATGGATTTGACGCGGATACCTGCGCAGTCGTAACGTCCATTGATGAGCAGTCCGCGGATATCGCCATGGGTGTGGATAAAGCCATGGAGTATAAGACCGGTGAGCTGGATGATCAGATTGAGGCGATCGGAGCCGGCGACCAGGGAATCATTTTCGGATATGCCTGCAATGAAACGCCGGAGCTGATGCCTGCGCCGATCACTTTCGCGCATAAGCTGGTGCAGAAACTGACGAAATCGCGCAAGGACGGAGAGCTCTCTTATCTCCGGCCGGACGGCAAATCCCAGGTAACGGTGGAATATAACGAAGATGGAAAGATTGACCATATCGATACGGTCCTGATCTCCACGCAGCATGATCCGTCGGTGGGACTGGACCAGATCCGGGAGGACCTGATCGAGAAAATTATCAAGCCGACACTTCCGGCGGAGCTGCTGGATGAAAGAACCAAATACCTGATCAATCCGACCGGACGTTTTGTCATCGGCGGTCCGCACGGGGATTCCGGTCTGACAGGCCGTAAGATTATCGTGGATACTTACGGTGGTTACGCCCGTCACGGCGGCGGCGCTTTCTCAGGAAAGGACCCGACAAAGGTTGACCGCTCCGCTGCTTATGCTGCCAGATACGTCGCGAAAAATGTCGTGGCGGCAGGGCTGGCAGAAAAATGCGAGATTCAGCTGGCTTACGCGATCGGTGTGGCCAGACCGGTTTCCATTATGGTCGATACGTTTGGCACCGGCATCATCCCGGAGGATGAGATTGTCCGGAAAATTCAGGAAAACTTTGACCTGAGACCGGCAGGGATCATCCGCATGCTGGACCTGAGGAGACCGATCTATCGTCAGGTTTCCGCGTATGGTCACTTTGGACGCACGGATATTGATGTACCGTGGGAAAAGACCGATAAGGCAGAGGCGCTGAGAAAATAACCGGGCCCGGAGAGACGCTCGCTCCTTAGAATGGCACATTTTTTCCTTAAGGGAAACGCTGATTTATTCCGCTGCTTATTTGTCATCCTGAGCGCAGCGAAGGA
>CAMNJG010000192.1 GCA_946541285.1 uncultured Clostridia bacterium | reverse complement strand
GCCGATCCTGCTGGTGATCCTGCTGATGAAGGGTCTGGGAATCCTGAATCTGTAAGACGTATATTGCGCGGAATTTTTCAGAATATATGGCAGGTTGCTGTCTCAGGGTAATCCTGACGGGCCGGATAAATATAAAATTCCGGCTGGTGGCGGGTCGATACGGATATCGGGAGGTGGAATGATGCACTTCAGGAAAATAATTCTTCAATGGGGACAGATCGCGTTTGGGCTCCTGATTTTCGCGTTCGGAGTTCATCTGACCATTTTCGCGAATATCGGCCTGTCTCCCTGGGACTGCCTCGCGATGGGAGTCTCCAGACATACGCCTTTGAATTACGGGATTTCCGTAACCTGTATTTCCGTGATTGTGCTTGTCGTCGATCTGCTGATGAAGGAGCGGATCGGCTACGGAACGATTATCGACGCGCTGCTGACAGGAAATTTTACGGAGATGTTTAATCAGCTGAACCCGTTTCCGCCCAATGACAGTGTCTGGATGGGAATTCTGCTGATCTTCGCGGGACTTGTCTTTATGGCGTTCGGCATGTATGTCTATATGAGCGCGGAACAGTGCTGTGGTCCCCGTGATTCGCTGCTGGTCGGCATCGGCAAGCGGATGAGCCGGTGCCCGATCGGTATTGTGGAGGCGCTGATTCTGGCAGCAGTGCTGCTGGCGGGATGGCTGCTGGGTGGCCCGGTGGGGATCGGGACACTGCTCAGTACTTTTGGCGCGGGACTGGTCATGCAGCTGGTGTATTCTCTGATTCATTTTGAGCCCCGCCATCTGAGGCACCGGGATGTTGTGGAAATTTCAAAATTACTGATGACGGGTTCCTGAGGGGATTCCCGCTTCCGTCAGGATGACTGTTCCTGTTCCGGAGAGCGCCGGCAGATCCGTGATTGTGTTCTGCCGGTTTTCTTTCTGCCATATTCCTATTGACAAGATAGGAAAATGAAGGTATAGTTTCATTTATCAAATTTGCAGACAGTATCGGGAGCCGGGCCGGATATGCGGGTTCTGCTTCCGGGAGAAGAGGGCAGGAGATTATGGGAGTTATTCGCGGTATTTGCATCAGTGAGAAAAAAGGCACACAGAAGCACGAGGTTCCGGAAGCGGAACTGAAAGTGGAATGGGGCATTGAGGGTGACGCCCACGCCGGCAAATGGCATCGCCAGGTCAGCCTCCTGGGACTGGAGCAGATCGAAGCGTTCCGGGCCAGAGGAGCGGATGTGGCATTCGGCGCGTTTGGTGAAAACCTGATCGTTGAAGGATATCATTTCAGGGAACTGCCGGTTGGTACCAGATTTCAGATCGGTGATGTGCTTCTGGAAATGACGCAGATTGGAAAAGAGTGTCACAGTCATTGTCAGATTTATCAGGTGATGGGAGACTGCATCATGCCCCGTGAAGGCGTTTTTGCCAGAGTTCTGGAGGGTGGGACCATCCGGACCGGCGATGAAATCGTCCGGCTGTGACGGAACGTTTTCACGCGGAATTCAATATAACACATACTTTCTTCATACTCTGTAAAAACTCCGGAGTTCCTGAAACTGCTGAAAATACTGTAAAAGTGTTTTCACAGGGATCAGTATCCGGAGTTTTTTCTTGATTTCGGCTGCCTGATGTTGATACAATAACCAGAAAACTGATCACAGAAAAGCAATCAGAAATGAGGATGACAAAATGGACGAACGACTGGAGCGGCAGCTTGCTTTTTCACTGGAAATCGATAAAGAAAAAAACATATTCCGTCAGACAAGCCTGT
The DNA here is from genome assembly GCA_946541285.1 of uncultured Clostridia bacterium. GTDB lineage: Bacteria > Bacillota > Clostridia > Peptostreptococcales > Anaerovoracaceae > RUG708. The sequence continues at coordinate 1,570 of CAMNJG010000192.1, read as the reverse complement.
CCGGACATGGCCGGAAGGAGAATGACGCGGAGCATGCGTGGCATATGGCCATTATGGCCTATCTGTTCCGTGAATATGCCAATGAAAAAGTGGATATCGCCAGGGTCATGCTGATGTGCCTGATTCATGATATTGTCGAAATTGACGCCGGGGATACTTACGCGTATGATACGGAACGGCTGCAGTCACAGAAAGAAAGAGAAGAACGCGCGAAGCAGAGAATTTTTTCCCTCCTGCCGGAAGACCAGTGCCGGGAACTCATGGCACTCTTTGATGAATTTGAAGCGTATGAAACACCGGAATCCCGGTTTGCCCACGCGATGGATAATCTGCAGCCCCTGATCCTGAATCACAGTAATGAGGGCGGCGACTGGAAAGAACACCAGGTTTCCGCGGATCAGGTTTATCGTCGTCAGGAAAAGACAAAGCTCGGTTCGGAAATCCTGTATCAGCTGACGGATCAGCTTCTTCAGGAAAATATCCGGAAGGGCAATCTCAGGGCAAGAGAAGAAGAGGAGTAACAGGGGAATTCTTTCATTCCTGAATTTCTCTGAATCTGGCTTAACGATTTGTGAATCTCGTAGTACAATGGAAGCCGAATGGAGGTGTCCTTTGTCTGTGGATAGTCTGCAGACAAAAGGGAAATCAGAATGAGCAGAAAGAAAATCCTTCTATCCGGTTTTATAATTCTGATACTGGCAGTTTTTCTGATCTCAGTCAATCAGTTTTATTTTCTTGTGAAGAGCAGACAGATACTTTTGAATACATTTTTTATCGCGGAGGATGATCTGATTGGCGTGGATATTTCCAGTTATCAGGGCGACGTGGATATGTCAAAGCTGAAGGAACAGGATATCCGTTTTATTTATATAAAAGCCACAGAAGGCAGCAACCATGTGGATCGCAGATTTGCCGAAAACTGGAAAAATGCCCGTGAAAACAATCTGCCTGCCGGAGCCTATCATTTCTTTTCCTATGACAGCAGTGGAAAGAAGCAGGCGGAGAATTTCATAAAAACCGTGGGGGAACTGGAGGATTGTCTGATTCCGGTGGTGGATGTCGAGTATTACGCGGATAAAGAAGAAAATCCTCCGGAAAAAGAGGACCTGATAAGGGAACTGCAGGCGTATCTGGATGCGCTGGAGGCGGAGTATGATGTAAAGCCCATGATCTATACCAGGATGGATCTGTACAGGAAATATCTGAAGGGAACCTTCGATGATTACAAGAAATGGATGAGTTCCTTTTATTATCCGCTCAAGTGGGGCTATAAAGATGACTGGTATATCTGGCAGTATCTGGATCAGGGGCAGTTGGATGGTCTGTCCGGCGGGATCCCGTATATTGATTTGAATGTACTGAATAAAGAGAAAAATCTCCGTTCCCTGATGATTCCGAAGGTATATCATCTGGATTCCGGACGTTCCGGATGACGGGACTGAATGATAACTGAGAATCGTTACAGTTCACCGATCGGCCAATGAAACAAAAATACTGCTCTGAATGGAGTCCTGCGTTGCTCCGCTCACCATTTTGAAAGGACATCAGACCACATCGCGGGAGACAGCAG
>CAMNJG010000191.1 GCA_946541285.1 uncultured Clostridia bacterium | reverse complement strand
CGAGGTTGGAATCGTCTGCTCCGCTCCTCAGAATGACAAAAAATCACCTTTTAATTATAAGTTCCGTTACATTCGACTCGTGATCGGCCTTTGAAAAGGTGATTTTTTGCTTAAATCAGTGTTTCCCTAAGGCATCCTGCTGATCCGTTTCCGGATGCGCGTCACATCCCGCAGCATGGAAGCACTGCTCCGCAGCAGGTTCACGCTGGAATCGCCCTGCTGCAGGATCGTCACCGGATACTCCCGGATGGTCATGCCGGCTTTTTCCGCCAGCAGGATCACCTCCAGGTCAAATGCGTATCCCTCTGTCTGCACCTGTTCAAACAGACGCGCGGCGCAGTCTTTCCGGAATCCCTTGATCCCGCACTGTGTATCATAGTCAGCGCCGGAAACCGTGGTGATGATCCAGGAGTAAATGCGGGAAGCCAGTGTCCGGATGAATGGATAGTCGCCATAGCCTCCGGACTGCAGATTCCGTGAACCCAGGATCAGATCCGCTCCATCCTCCAGGATCTCCGCCATCTTCAGGATCACGTCCAGCCCGTAGGCCAGATCGGAATCCGTATAGAAAACCATCCTGCCGCGGGAAGCCAGCACCCCTCTGCGCACCGCGCATCCCTTTCCCCGGTTTCTGTCCAGTGTTACCAGATGAACTTTTTCTGAACACAGTTCCCGGATCTTTTCCGATGACCGATCCTCCGATCCGTCATCGACCAGAATCAATTCATAGCCTCGCCCGGTTCTGTCAAAATACGTCTGGCATTCCCCGATCAGACGCCCGATATTTTTTTCTTCATTATATACTGGTATCACAATCGACAGTTCGATCATTCTCCTGCTCCTGACCTCGATCCATATTATACGTTTCAGTTCAATGTTCAGCCTCAAATTGAAAATGCTGTCCGGAATGGATTCCGTTCCGGACCTGTTCATCCTGTCAGGTAACACTGGCCGATTACTGAACCGTAACGATTATACCGGTCTTCCCGGCACTGCTGTGAAAAAACATCCTGCGGAAATTGGTTCTTCCGCAACTATTAGTACATTCTGTCATTCTGAGGAGCGAAGTTGGAAAGATCCTTCACTCCGCTACGCTCCGTTCAGGATGACAAATCGTAAACGCTACGCTCAGGATGACAGGACAGAATGTACCACTCGCTGTCTATCACTAATAAATGCGGAAGCACCCGGAAATTGCACAAGTTATTTTCAGACAGTTCCTCACAGCACTCTCGCTGATTTTTTCTTTTCCGCGAGTACGCCTATGATATTTCCCTCTTCGTTAATCATCTCCCAGTACTGGACCGGATCGGAGACATCGGATCCTTTTTTCAGCTTCAGCCGGATCTTCGTAATGTCACCGGTTTCCTCCTCGTAATAATACAGATGATTGAACTGCAGCGGGTCGTTCTGCCACTTCGTCAGTTTATCATAGATATCCGAAGCGTCCAGCGGTACCACCGGCGGGAAATTCCTGTCCTGCGCGACATATCTCAGCAGTCCGGTAAAAGCCCACTGCTGGCTGGTACAGCCTTCGATATGGTCATTCCAGCGGTAGTTTGTTTCCAGTTTGGCGCCACGGTTGGCCCCGAGCACCGCAAATTTATCGGTTTTTTTATCATATCCGTCTTCTGCCAGATCCGCCTGAATCATTTCGATCACCGTATGAGCCACCTGCTGATCCCTTGTGTTGACCGCTTTGTAGTCATGCAGCTCTGACAGTCCGCAGATCATAAACAGCAGCGAAAAAACCATCGCCAGCGCCGACATTCCCAGACGGGTGCCACCCGTTGCCTTAACAAGTCTGACCAGTAAATGGTCCAGGATAAACGCGATCCCGACAAACGATGTCACGGCGTTCCGGAAACAGATCCACGGCCGCGGAATGACAAAGAACAGGCACAGTGGCAGGAAGATCCAGATCAGGGAAGCCCAGACCGCAGTGAAAGTTTTCCTGTGACGGCGGATACTTTTGTCATAAAACGCGGCCCAGCCCAGAATCGCGCAGAACAGGAGCACCAGCAGCATCCACTGGAAGTGATCCTCCTCCAGGAGAAAGCCCAGCCCCCTCCGGAACCCTTTATAAATCAGCGCGATATCGCCATTGACCAGTACTCTGCGTCCCTGACGGAAGATCTCCGCCCAACGCTGCGTCAGATCCGAAAACAGCCCCTTTTCTACCGCGTAACTGGTCCTGGAACTGTAGGCAGAACCTTTGACGGAGAAAATCCGGGTGACCAGGAGCGACAGTGCTGCCGCCAGGAACGCCCATAATGAAAAAATCCCCCGCTTCAGCTTTCTTCTCCGTTCCCAGTAAGCCATCACAAAGACCATGGCTGCCGCCAGGACGCCTGCCTGTTCATAAAAACAGTAAGGCACCACCATCAGGATGATAAACATGATAATCCGGGGGATTGTACTGCTGTCCAGCCATTTCGCGAAGACCGCCACTGCCAGGGACGCGAAGAAAATCCCCGTAATGACACGGGTCGACGCGCTCAGCCAGTAGGTTCCTTCCATTCCCAGCGGCAACAGGGTCATGATGACCAGGAACACCGGGCTGACATCATAATAGCGCCGGAGAACTTCGCGGAAAATGACCGCGGAGACCGCGAACATCACACAGAGGATGATGAGGCAGGTCATCACCGGCAGGCGGCTCCACACAAAATAGTCCATGACCCCGGCCAGCGGGCGGGAACCCAGGAGTCCGGTTTTTTCAACCAGCGCGGAAAACGAGGAAAAGCCGGGATAATACCAGTACTGTATGTAATCATCGAGCTGTGGAAAATAGCCGTATCCGTAAGCGCACGCTCTGAGTACCAGCAGCCCGGTCAGACAGACGATCAGTGTAAAAACCGCGATGGCCCGTTCCCTGAAAAAATGACGGATCCAGTCCCTGCACTGTCCCAGACCTTTCAGGATCTTTTCCAGGATGCCATCCACGCCGATTTTCATCAGCAGGAGGACCAGATGGATCTGTACCGTCTCTGCGTATCGTTTTACTTTTTTATGAAAGTCACCTGATTGTTTTCTCATTTTGTCACTCCGGTCGTTCCGGAACCCTGTTCCTGATACTGGTCTCTGTCTGGAATTGCCGCTGACGGTGATGATCCCGTCACGCAACGTTTACCTTGTATTATAACACAATCTGTCGGCAGATGTCTCCCGAACAGGGAGGTTCCCGACGATAATGCAGGCGTACGGGTTTCTGTTCACGGCCTGCTGAAGTACTAAGGAAACGCTGATTTATTCCGCTACCTATTTGTCATCCTGAGCGTAGCGAAGGATCTTTGTAAAGATTCTTCGTCGCTTGAACACCTAACCCAACGAACGAAGTGAGTTGCTGGT
>CAMNJG010000190.1 GCA_946541285.1 uncultured Clostridia bacterium | reverse complement strand
AAAAACATTCTGAAAACAGATTGCCGCGATTCATGAGGAGGTTCCCTGCAGTCACGTATAAACTGTGGCTGCGGGGCCTCTTTTTTTGTACGCAAAAAATTTCTGAAAATTTTTAAAATTGGGAATAGTATATTCTGGTATGATTTATACTGGTTTGTCAGGAAAACGTCCATAAATTTGTGATGCGGAGCGCTGTAAATCCTAAAGCAACACAACGAAAGCAAACTCAAAATATAATATATGGAAAAATATCATGAAATTGTGAGCATTTGACAAATATTCATGGTGAGGATTATGATAAAAAAGCCGAAAACAGAATAGTACTTTTTTTAATGTACATGAGGTGAAAAGGAGAAGATTAATGAAAAAATTTTTGAAACAGACCATTATATTTGGATTGACTGCGGCTTTATTGGTTTTAACGGGGTGTGGTGCCGGAAATACAGGCTCCGATGGAAGTTCTGCAAATACTGCGTCCGGCAGCGCGGCAGAAACTGCGTCGGTGGATCTCAGTGGACAGTCACTCATGGTGTACTGCGGAGCGGGGATGAAAGATCCGTTTACAGATATCGCGAAAAACTTTGAGCAGGAAACTGGCGCGACAGTTGAACTGACTTTCGGGAACGCTGCCAATATCATCAGCCAGATCACGACTTCCAATCAGGGCGACCTGTTTATCGCGGGCGCGGAGACGGAACTGAAATCCTTAAAAGAACAGAATTATATTACAGATTCAAAGCAGCTGGTGAAGCATATCCCGGTAGTGGCCGCGGCAGAAGGCAATCCGAAGAAAATCGCGTCCATCGCGGACCTCGGCAGGGATGATGTCACGCTGGTACTGGGTGACGCGGAAGCGACACCGATCGGAAAGATTGCTGACGCAGTGCTGGCAGACGCGAATCTGACAGACAGCGCCAGCATACTCGCCAGGACGACAACCGCGCCGGAAATGGTGACAGCACTGCAGTCCGGAGAGGCGGATGCCGCGATTGTATGGAAGGAAAATGCGGCGGATAAGGAACAGATTGAGATTGTCGACATTGCGGATATGGACAAATATATCAAAGTGATCCCGGCTGCTTCCCTGTCCTGCTCAGATACAGAGCACGCAGAAGCACTGGAAGCTTTCCTGGATTATCTTGATACAGAGAAAGCACAGAGCGTCTGGGTGAGTTACGGATACGAGCTGGTGCAGTAAGCTCTGAGAGGACTCCCTCATGAAACGACATACACGCCGCGTGAATGCGTTTGAGGTGCTGATGGTGGCTCTGGCGACGGTCGCAGTACTGTTTGTGTTCCTGGCAGTCGCCGCTATTGTCGTAAAAGGAATCCCGTATATCGGAGAAATCTGGAAGAGCGAAGAGGTTCATTTTGCTCTCAGACTGAGTCTGTGGACCTCTCTGTGCTCGACCGGGCTGTGCCTGCTGTTCGGGATTCCGGCAGCCTATGCGGTGACACGGCCGGGCTTCCGGTTCCGGAACCTGTACAGTGTGATCATCGAGATCCCCCTGTCGATGCCGAACATCATGCTGGGACTCAGCCTGATGATCCTGTTTGCGTCGGCTCCCGGCAAATTCCTCAGCGCGCATGGCCTGCATGTCATTTTCAATGTCAATGGAATTATTTTCGCGCATCTGCTGGTGAATCTGCCATTTGTGGTCCATATGATCAGAACCGTGTTCCTTGATCTGGATCCGCACCTGGAACTGGTGGCAGGGAGCCTGGGAGCCGGTCCGGGACGGCGGTTCTTTTTTATTACGCTGCCGCTGGCGAAAAACGCGATTCTTGGCGCCGCCTTACTGGCCTGGTCAAGGGCACTGGGAGAATTCGGCGCGACACTGATGCTGGTAGGCGCGACAAGGATGAAAACAGAGACCCTGCCGACCAGTATTTATTTAAATATGGCGACAGGGGATACCGGTCAGGCAATGGCCTGCGCCGTCATCCTGCTGATGATATCCGGTATATCCCATCTGACGGCCAATGTGGTCATGGGACGAAAAAGATCGGGTGACGGAGGACAACAACGATGATTTCCATACAGGACTACTCGGTATCCCTGGGGGATTTCCGACTGAAAAATATTAATCTGGAGATTGAACGCGGGGAAATCTTTGCCCTGATCGGCAGGACCGGGTCGGGCAAATCCGTATTGCTGGAGTCCATGGCGGGGTTTTACAGTTGTTACAGCGGACACATACTGTATGACGGTGTTTCCGTTTCTTCGATCCCACTGGAGAAAAGAAAAATTGGTTTTGTGTATCAGGATTATTGTCTGTTTCCGCATATGACTGTGCTGGCCAATGTGGAATTTGGACTGAAGATGCACAGCGTCCGGAAACAGGAGCGGCGGAGCGCGGCATTGCGGATACTGGATCAGCTGGGGATCCGTCATCTGATCCATCGGCGTCCTTCTGCTCTGAGCGGTGGAGAACAGCAGCGCTGCGCGCTGGCCAGGGCACTGGTTCTGGAGCCGGAAGTCCTGTTTATGGATGAGCCGTTTTCCGCGCTGGATCCGAATACCAAAAAAGAAATGTACCGGTTGATGAGAGAGATTCATGACCGGTTTCACTGTACGATTGTTTTTGTGACACACGATTTTCATGAAGCCGTGGAACTGGCCGACCGGGTCGGGGTGGTGATCCAGGGTTCACTGAGAGAAGTGTGTCAGGCAGGATGCCTTTTCCACTCTCACAGGGATCAGGAGGTTGAACAGTTCCTGCACGGAAAAAAGGCCGGATAGGGCGTACCTGTCCGGTCTTTTTTCATGGGATAAATGGGATAAAACATAGGCTTTTTCGCGTTTCGCTCTTCAGAATGACAGAATGCGCTGATGTTTGCGGAAGAACCAGGATAAGATGGCTCTGTCAGAACTGCCGGGACGGGAAGGCGCAGCGTCTTACAGTGACTGGAAACATTTCCGGCAGAGTCCCAGGAGAGAAGCGGCTCCGGCCGCGGTAGTCCCGAAAAAGATGACGTCTTTGTCGAGATCCATATAATCGATGATGGAACCGTTGGCCAGGGTACTGCCGGTGCAGAGGATCAGATCTGCCCAGTCTCTGACGGCGTCCATGTCGCGCAGGCCGTGTTCGATCGTGATACCGAAACGCTGTTGTCCGACATTGTCCGGGTTCAGGTCGAGGGCACGTACAGAAAAACGGCTGCACAGGGCAGATAAAAGCGCTGGCTGGTAGCCGACTACAGCGATTTTTGGATTGTCATAGTGTTCCGCGATGTACTCTGTGAACTGAACGGCGCATAATTCCGGTCCGTCGTTTTTGCAGTGGATGGTTCCCTCACAGAGCCCCAGGTGCTTCATGACGGCGTTCAGGGCCGCGATAAAGAGGGCGCGGGCCTGG
>CAMNJG010000189.1 GCA_946541285.1 uncultured Clostridia bacterium | reverse complement strand
GGGAAAGTGAGCCGGAACGGCAGGACAAAATCCGGAAACTGACGGAGGCTGGCGTAGAACTTCTGAAGATCGACGCGGACGCCGAGGGGCACGTTGATACGGAAAAGCTGATCAGGGAACTGGGCAATATGAAAATTGACAGTATTCTGGTTGAGGGCGGATCGGAACTTCATTTTTCCGTACTGAAAACAGGTTTCGTATCAGAGATCGATGTCTATATCGCGCCGAAGTTCGCCGGTGGCGCGGCAGCCAGGACACCGGTCGGCGGAGTGGGATTCGACCGGATCGCGGAATGTGTGGAACTGGGCGCGCCGGAAATCGAGCGCTTCGGAGATGATGTTCTGCTGCGTTACAGAACAGGAAGGGACTGAGATGTTTACCGGGATTATCGAAGAAGTCGGAAGTATCGCTGCCATCGAACGGGGCAGTATTTCCTGCAGGCTTCATATAAAAGGGAAACGGATTTTCAGCGATCTGAAACTGGGGGACAGTGTGGCAGTCAATGGTGTATGCCTGACAGCCACGGAAATCGTTCCGCCGGTTTTCGTAGCGGATGTCATGGCTGAGACGCTGCGGCGATCCGGTCTCGGAGAACTGACGATCGGTTCGGAGGTGAACCTGGAGCGGGCGATGGCCGCGGATGGCCGTTTTGGAGGCCATATTGTCAGCGGCCATATTGACGGGACGGGAACGATCTCGGATATGCGCCGGGAAGCCAACGCGGTATGGGTGACGATCCAGGCACCGCAGTCGATCCTCAGACTGATTGTTGAAAAAGGATCCATCGCCATCGACGGGATCAGCCTGACTGTTGCGGATCTGGGAGAAAGCTTTTTCAGGGTTTCCATCATTCCGCATACCGGAGAAGAAACCATCCTGCTGCGGAAGAAAAAGGGAGATACGGTCAACCTGGAAAACGATATTGTCGGAAAATATATCGAGCGGCTGTTGTCGCCGGCCGGCCGGGAACCGGAGCAGCAGAGCAGGATCAACCTGGAAATGCTGGCCTCCAACGGGTTCCTTTAAGGTTGCGCGGGTGGATGCACCGTTCCTGCGTCCGGGGGAGTCTTTCCGGAGCGGGATGCACAACTTTCCGCAGGACCATGTTTTTCGGAAAATATTATAAATGTAAAGAAAATGCAGATATCTGCATTTCTGATATAGAGATATAGTTAGAAGGAGATAAGATATGTTTGAATTTGGAACGATTGAGCAGGCGATAGAGGATCTGAAAAACGGCAGGCCGATCGTCATGACGGATGACCCGGACAGGGAGAATGAAGGCGACGTAATCTGTGCCGCGGAGTTCGCGACACCGGCGAATGTCAATTTTATGGCTACCTACGCAAAGGGCCTGATCTGTATGCCGATGAGCGCGGAGATGTGTGAAAAGCTGGGACTGCCGCAGATGGTGGAGGAGAATACCGACAATCACGCGACGGCATTTACCATCAGCATTGATCATGTCGACACCACAACAGGCATCTCCGCGGTGGAGCGTTCCTACACAGCCATGAAAACTGTGGAAGATGGCGTAAAGCCGGAAGATTTCAGAAGACCTGGTCATATGTTCCCGCTTCAGGCAAAAGACGGAGGTGTTTTTGAGCGTGGAGGCCACACCGAAGCGACGGTGGATCTGCTGCGGATCGCCGGGCTGAAGGAGGCCGGTCTCTGCTGTGAGATTATGCGGGAAGACGGGGAGATGATGCGGACTCCTGAACTGATCGAATTCGCGAAGCTGCACCGTCTGACCTTTACATCGATCAAAGCACTGAGGGAATACAGAAAAGCGCATAACTGCTGAAGGAGATTTGGAAATGACGAATGATTTCTTCAATTCCGCTACAATTTTTAACGGAGAAACGGAAAATCACAAAGACAGCGGCACGCCGATCATGGAGTTTGTTGTTTCCGCCAAACTTCCGACAAAATACGGAGATTTCATGATCCACGGTTTTCAGAATAAAACAAACGGAGAGCATCATGTCGCGCTGACGATCGGGGATTTCAGCGATGGGAAACCGGTTCTCGTCAGAGTACACAGCGAGTGCCTGACCGGGGACGCGCTGGGATCCGCCAGATGCGACTGTGGGGACCAGTTCCAGGCAGCCATGAGAGCGATCGCGGCAGAGGGAAGGGGCATTATGGTGTATCTCCGTCAGGAAGGCAGAGGAATCGGACTGATCAACAAGCTCAGAGCCTATAAGCTTCAGGATGAAGGCATGGATACTGTCGAGGCGAATCTGGCACTGGGTTTTCCGGCGGATGCCAGGGATTACACCGTTGGCGCGGAGATCCTCCGGTATCTGGGCGCGAAGCAGCTGCGCCTCCTGACCAACAATCCGCAGAAAATCTACGATCTGGAAAAGTACGGTATTGAAATCGTGGAGCGGGTACCGATCGAGACGACGCACAAGGAAGCAAGTGAATTTTATATGAAGACCAAAAAGGTCAAGATGGGACATCTTTTAAAGACCTATTAATAAATTTTACGCTACTGTTCACTGAGGATTCCGGGTTCCCGGCTCATAATCGTTATCCTGAATCCTGCTTCTGTAATTGGGTTCAGACGATTGATGCGTCGTGGACAATGATCATACTACAGGGAAAGCATAGGAGGTACGGAACATGGATAAGTCAAAAATACAGGTAATTGAAGGAAAAGTCGTTGCGGAAGGGATCAAAATCGGCATTGTCGCCAGCCGTTTCAATGAATTTATCGTCGGCAAGCTGATTGATGGCGCTCTGGACGGACTGGTCCGTCATGGGGTGACGGAAAATGATATTACCCTTGCGTGGGTACCGGGCGCGTTTGAGATTCCGCTCGCCGCGAAAAAAATGGCGGAATCCGGCCGTTATGACGCGGTGATCGCGCTGGGTGCTGTGATCAGAGGCGCGACGACGCATTATGAACTGGTCAGCAATGAAACCACAAAAGGTGTCGCCCAGACTTCTCTGGCGACAGGTGTTCCGATTATGTTCGGGATCATCACGACGGAGAACATCGAACAGGCGATCGAGCGTGCCGGTTCCAAGGCCGGCAACAAGGGCTATGACTGTGCCCTGGGCGCCATTGAGATGGTGAATCTGTTCCGTCAGCTGTAATCTTCCGGATACCCGGTATCAGGGTTCCGCCATTCTGGCCGCGATTTTTGCGGACAGATTTCAGACGGCTGGCTGTCAATGCTTTCTGGTGGAATGAAACCGGGAAGGAGCAATATATAATGAAGGAAAACCCGCAGGCAGGACAGACCGTCTGCGGGTTTTGTCAGTGTATTCAAAAAACAGTGCCAGCCCGTAAAATCGTCATCCGTATACTTTGCTTTGCTCTGTTTCCCACTGTCTATTGTATTTTTCAACA
>CAMNJG010000188.1 GCA_946541285.1 uncultured Clostridia bacterium | reverse complement strand
ACTACCTGCGATTCACAGCTGACGCTGTTCATCGGGTAATTGTTCATTTTGTTTTCTCATATGATTCTGGCCGACCACTGCATTGTGAATTCCTGCGGTCAGGCCGCAAATCATACCGGAATTTTTTCTATCCCGGATTCTTGCAATCCACAGTATAAAAGAGTATCATCAACGAAATAACTTTCTTTCGCGGAAAATCCCTGCGCTCATGTGAAATTCCCGCGGGGCCGCATCAGGATCTGCGCGAAACAGGCAGGATCACAGGTTGACCGGCACACAGATCCTGCATCATTCATGAGGAAACAAAACTATGAAAGCAGTAATCATCGGCTGCGGGGACGTGGGTCTGACCGTAGCGGACATGCTGACCAGAGAACATCACCAGGTGACACTGATCGACCGCTCCGAGGGAATGGCCGCGTCCATCCCGGACGACCTGGACGCCATGGTCATCACCGGCAACGGCAACGCAGTCAGTACACTCAAAGAAGCGGACACGGAACATGCTGACGCGGTCATCGCGGTCACGGATTCGGATGAGGTCAATCTCCTCTGCTGTCTGATCGCCCGGAAGATCAGCAATTGCAGTACCATCGCGAGAGTACGGGATCCGATCTATCTCGAAGAACTCAGCTTTCTGCGCGAAAAACTGGGCATTGACCTGATCATCAATCCGGAGTACGCAGCAGCCCGTGAGATTTCCCGGCTACTGGTCTTTCCGGGCGCCGACAGTGTCATCACCTTTGCGAAAAACAGAATTCTGCTGACCAATGCTCATATAAAGGAAGAAAACCGGCTGAACGGGATTTCCCTGGCCCGTGCCGGAGAAAAGATCGGCACACATATCCTGATCGCGGCAGTCGAACGCAACGGGGAAATCATCATTCCCAACGGCTCCTTTGTATTCCGCGACAACGACCGGATTTTTGTCCTTTCCTCCCCGGAACATACCAGATCCTTTTATAAACGTCTGGGTTTCCCGACGAACCGGATCCGTAACGTCCTGATTGCCGGCGGCGGCTCCATCGCGTACTATCTGGCCAGGCTGCTCTGTGAGATGAATATCCGTGTCCATATAATAGAAGAAAACCGTGAGCGGGCAAAGCTTCTTTCCGACCGTCTGCCCCGGGCGATGGTCATCCACGGCGACGCTACCGACAAAAATACACTGATCGATCACGGCCTCCTGAAAACAGACGCGTTTGTCACCATCATGGGGGCGGACGAGGAAAATGTCATGATCAGTCTTTTTGCCCGGACGAAAACCAGTGCCCGTCTGGTCATGAAAGTCGATAAATCCGCGTTCCGGGACATCGTCGACGAGCTGAAGCTGGAAAGTGTGATCTATCCGGACCAGATGACCTCGGATTTCATCCTCCAGTACCTGCGCTCCACACAGAATTCACAGGGAAATAATATCGAAACGCTCTACCATTTATTTGACGGACGGGCAGAAGCGCTGGAATTTTTCGTGCGCACGGACTCGGATGTCACCGGCGTCCCTCTGCGGAACCTGAAACTGAAGAGTGAAACACTGATCAGCTGCATCAACCGGCATGGACAGGTACTCATCCCAAAAGGCGACAGCACCATCCAGACCGGGGATACGGTCGTGGTCATCACCGCTCAGAAGGGACTGCAGGATCTGAGGGATATTCTGAAATAACGGAAGCCTGCCGGAGGAATGTGTCATGAACTTTTCACTCATTTTCTACATCATCGGCTGGAGCCTGAATGCCGATGCCGCATTTATGCTGCCGCCCGTCCTGGTGTCCCTGATTTACGGGGAGAGTATCCGGGCGCTACTTCTCTCCGCACTGATCTGCCTGATCTGTGGCATAACCCTGACATGCCGGCGGCCCGCGAACCGGTATTTCACATTAAAAGAAAGCTATCTCACCGCTGCGCTGACCTGGATTATCCTGAGCCTGGGCGGGATGCTCCCGTTTCTCCTGTCCGGGTCGATCACCAGTCCGGTCAACGCGCTCTTTGAATCGGTATCCGGTTTCACGACTACAGGAGCCAGCATCCTCGCGGATGTGGAAGCCGTGCCCCACGGGATCCTGTTCTGGCGCAGCATGACCCACTGGATCGGCGGTATGGGGGTCCTGGTTTTCCTGATCGCCATCATCCCGCTGTTCGGCGGCAGTAAGATGAACCTGATGAAAGCGGAAAGCCCCGGCCCTTCGGTAACAAGGATTCTGCCAACAGCGAAAGAAAGTGCCGGCGTACTTTACAGAATTTATATTTTCATGACCCTCCTCCAGACAGTACTCCTGGCCGCGGGAGGGATGCCGCTGTTTGACGCGCTGACCATCACCCTCGGGACCGCGGGAACCGGTGGTTTCGGAGTTCTCAATGACAGTTGCGCCAGCTACAGTATCTATGCCCAGATCGTCATCACAGTGTTCATGATCCTGTTCTCGATCAATTTCAATACCTACTTCTACCTGATCCGGCGCAAATGGAAGGACGCTTTTTCCATCGAAGAAGTCCGGTGGTACCTGATCCTCATTGCCGCTGCTACAGGGATCATCGCTTTTGGTATCCGGGAACGCTGTGCTTCTGCCGGACAGGCGGTACAGCAGGCGGCATTCCAGGTCGCTTCGATCATTTCCAGTACCGGATTCTCAACAGCGGATTTCGCCACCTGGCCGGTACTGGCCTGTGAAATCCTGATCTTCCTGATGCTGGTGGGTGCCTGTTCCGGCAGCACCGGTGGCGGTTTCAAAATCTGCCGCCTGCTGGTGCTGGTCAAAACACTCCGGCGGGAACTGCTGCAGTATGTCTATCCCGGTTCCATCCGTCCGGTCAGGATGGACGGGAAAAAGGCCAGTGACACGGTTGTCCACTCCATCCACGTGTTCCTGGGCGCATACGTCATGATCTTTACGGCCTCTGTCCTCCTGATCTCGATCTGCGACAGCCCGGATTTCCTGACCGGTTTCACTGCCGTCGCCGCGACTCTGAGCAACATCGGGCCGGGACTGGGCGAAGTTGGCCCGACAGGAAATTTCTCCGGCTTTTCCGCCTTTTCGCGTATCGTGCTGATTTTTGATATGCTGGCCGGCCGCCTGGAATTTTTCCCGCTCCTGCTGCTCTTCTCTCCTGCTGCCTGGCGGCGGTTCTGAAGCCCGTCACAAAGCGGCTCATCCTCAGAAACCCTCTTGAAACCGTCTTGTCCGAAAACTGCCCCGAAAGTAAGCAATGCGTGCTCATTAACCGAAAAACATTGAAATATCAATTCATATTTGAGTTTTTCGGTTCATCTGCCGCAAGGTTTTTTACTGAAATTAAGAATAAAACCTTGCAGCAGCGGAATTACGACACTTCACAAAATCAAAGATTTTGGAAGTGCTGTATAAGACCTAC